>JBBRZP010000031.1:0-26638 GCA_038236565.1 Burkholderiales bacterium
CCGTCAGTATCGATATTCACCTTCGTGACACCGAGTCTCGCCGCGGGCAGGTATTCATTTTCGTTCACACCGCGCGCGCTCGGGTCAAGTTTTCCGCCGGCAGCGTTGATGCGCTGCACTTCTTCCACTGGCACGCTCGAGCTCCCGTGCATTACGATCGGCAGCCCGGGAACTTTTTGCGAAATGGCTTCGATGACGTCGAAGCGGAGCGATTGCTGGCCCTTGAATTTGTAGGCGCCGTGGCTGGTCCCGATCGCGATCGCGAGCGCGTCGAGCTGGGTGCGCTTGACGAAGTCGGCGGCCTGCTCCGGGTCGGTGAGGAGCTGCTCGCGCGTCATCGTCGACTCGGTGCCGTGGCCGTCTTCCTTGTCGCCGCGCATCGTCTCGAGCGAGCCGAGGCAGCCGAGCTCGCCTTCGACGGTCACGCCCCTGGCATGCGCCATGTCGACGACCTTCCTGGTGACGTCGACGTTGTAGTCGTAGCTGGCGATCGACTTGCCGTCGGCCTCGAGCGAGCCGTCCATCATCACCGAGGAGAAGCCGAGGTCGATGGCGCTGCGGCAGACCTCTGGGCTCTGGCCGTGGTCCTGGTGCATCACCAGCGGCACCTTCGGCCAACTCTCGATCGCGGCCTGGATCAGGTGCTTGATGAAGTGCTCGCCGGCGTACTTGCGGGCGCCGGCGCTGGCCTGCAGGATGACCGGCGCACCCACCTCGTCGGCCGCGCCCATCACCGCCTGCACCTGCTCGAGGTTGTTGACGTTGAAGGCCGGGATGCCGTAGCCGTTCTCGGCGGCGTGGTCGAGCAGCTGGCGCATGGAGACGAGTGGCATGGCGGGATCCTCTGCGAAATCGGGGGTTGCTGTGCGGCAGTGCGAAGCGGACGGGCACTGTACCAAGACCGACGCAATGCACCGGGTTAGCCCGCCTTCAATCTCATGGCGAGATGGCTGTAATGGGCCTGCGGCTTGGTCGGCAGCACAGCGTTTTCACAGCCTCGAGAGGGACATCATGAAACTGGAACTCGAACATTCACCGGCTCGTTGGCTGTGGACGACGCTGCCGGCCGCTGCATTCAGCGCGCTTCTCGCCGCCTGCGGCGGCAGCGACTTCATCACCGACACGGGCTGCCTGCAGAGCACGGCCACGGGCACTGTGGTGGTGGGCTCGGGTCTGCCGGGAGACCCGGCGATCCCGGAGCCATCCTCCGGCTACAAGCTCGGCGCCAAGCCGGTCGTCGCGAAGAACTACATGGTGGTGACGGCCAACCCGCTGGCTTCGCAGGCCGGATGCGACATCCTCAAGCAAGGCGGCAGCGCCGTCGATGCGGCCGTCGCCGTGCAGGCGGTGCTCGGCCTGGTCGAGCCGCAGTCCTCGGGACTGGGCGGCGGTGCGTTCATGTTGCACTACAACGCCAAGACCAAGGTCGTGCAGGCCTACGACGGGCGCGAGCAGGCGCCAGCTGCCGCCACCCAGGACTATCTGCGCTACATCGGCGCAGGCAACACCGCCTACCCGTTGCCGACGCCGGCCGGCACCAGCAGCGATGGCGCCGCGTTCAGCGGAGTGCGCGCCAGCGGTCGCTCGGTGGGAACGCCGGGCGCCATCCGCATGCTCGAGCTCGCCTATCAGGACAATGGCAAGCTGCCCTGGAGCGGCCTGTTTGCTGCCGGCATCAAGCTGGCCACGGACGGTTTCAGCATCAGCGGCCGATTGGCCGATGCGATCGCGCTCAACAAGGCGAGCCTCCTGGTGGATGCAGAGGCCACCGCCTACTTCTACGGCCCCGCGCCCGCGTATGCGCCCAAGGCGTTGGGCACGCTGCTCCAGAACCAGCCCTATGCCGACAGCCTGACGGCATTGAGCACCGGTGGCGCCAACGCGCTCTACACCGGCCCCATCGCCCAGGCCATCGTCGACAAGATCAAGGCGACGGCGGGCAATGGTCCCACGCCGATCGCGCTCACGCCCGGCCTCACCGAGGTGAGCGATCTGGCCGCGTACCGGGCCGTCAAGCGCACGCCGATCTGCAGCACCTATCGCGCCTACTGGGTGTGCGGGATGCCGCCGCCATCGTCCGGTGGCATCGCCGTGGCACAGGTCCTGGGAATCCTCGAGAACTACAACATGGCCGGGTTCGGGCCCACGCTCATGGACAACGAAGGCGGCAAACCCTCCGTGCTGGGCGTGCACATGGTGAGCGAGGCCGAGCGGCTAGCCTATGCGGACCGCAACAAGTACGTCGCGGACACCGATTTCGTGCCCCTGCCCGGCGGCAGCACGGATGCATTGCTGTCGAAGGACTATCTGCGCACGCGCGCCAACCTGATCCGCTTCGACAGGAGCATGGGCGTGGCCACGGCTGGTGTCTTTCCGGGCTACGTGCCGCTCGGCGTGAGCGATGCCGAAGGCCATGGCACGACGCACATGACCATCGTCGACAAGGAGGGCAACGTGGTCGTGATGACGACCACGGTGGAAAGCTCTATGGGATCGTTTCGCATGACACGAGGGTTCCTGCTGAACAACCAGCTGACCGACTTTTCGTTCACGCCCGCCGACAGCGTCGGCCCCATCGCCAATCGCGTCGGCCCGCTCAAGCGGCCGCGAAGCTCGATGTCGCCGACCTTGGTCTTTGCCAAGGCCGCTGACGGCACGCGCGGCGACTTCGTCATGGGCACGGGCTCGCCCGGCGGCGCCAGCATCATCCAGTTCGTGAGCAAGACCGTGGTCGGCGTGCTCGACTGGGGCATGGACGCGCAGCAAGCCACGTCGATGATCAACTTCGGCGCAAGCAACAGCGTGACGACCGGGGTGGGCGGTGAACATCCGAACGTCGTGGCCGCCAACAACGGCGCGAACGATTCGCTGGTCACCGGCCTGCGCGCCCTCGGCCATACGGTGAGCGTGGCCGCGCAGTCGAGCGGCACCGGCACCGTCGTCAAGACCCAGGTGAAGGGCGCTCCGGCGCTGGTGGGTGGTGCCGACCCGCGGCGCGAAGGCCTGGTGCTGGGTGACGGTGAGATGCCCTGACGAGGGCGGTCGATGCCCGGCGGACGCTTCGTCTGCCGGCCTCTAGGTCTTCGCCGTGTCGTCTGCGGCCGCCTCGTCGGGGACCTTGGCGACGTCGGACGCGTGGTGCTCCATGTGCGTTTTCTTGCCGGGCTGCGGCGTCACGTCGGCGCCGGGGGCGATCTCCTCGTGGCGGTGCTTCTTCTCCTGCTGGACCTTCTTGTCGTGGGCGATGTTGCGGGGATCGGTCATCGGGAGCTCGTGAATGGATGGATTCGCATTCTTCGCCGGCGGCCCCCGCGGCGCGGGTCGGACAAGGAGCCCTTGTCGACCAGACGACGGCGCGACGCTGCCGGCCAGACCCTAGAGCGCCATCGACGGCCGCAGCGCCATCGCCGCGCGCCAGCGCTGCAGCTCGGGCCACTGCCCGTCGAGCCTGAGCTCGATGACGCGCGCGAAGTCGACGGCGACGACGGCGGTGATGTCGGCGACGCTGAACCGGTCGGCGGCGAGGAAGTCGCGCCCGGCCAGCCGCTCGTCGAGCGTCGCGAAGAACTGCCGCGCCCGCGCCAGGCCGCGTTGCGCGAGCTCGGGGATCTGCGCATAGTTCACCGGCCCGGCCAGGGCGCGCTCGGCCATCGCCGGCGCGCTGTTGCGCATCGCCTCGCCGATCGACAGCAGGCCTTCGAACTCGACGCGCCAGTTCCAGCTCGCGATCTCGGCTTTCTCCGCCGGCGTGCTGCCGAGGACGGGCGGCTCCGGGAAGCGGGCCTCGAGCCAGGCCGTGATCGCCGCGTTGTCGGTGAGCAGCACGCCGTCGTCGGTGCGCAGGGCCGGCACGGTGCACTGCGGATTGACCTGGCGGTAGGCGTCGCCGAGCTGCTCGCCGGTGCGCAGGTCGATCTCGACCGTCTCGTGGGCGACGCCCTTCTCCGCGAGCAGGATGCGCGCGCGCCGCGGGCTCGGCGCGGTCGCGCAGTCGTAGAGCGTGATCATGGCCATGGCGTCGCTCGCGCGAAGGTCACGCCGATGGCGCGAGCTTGTCCGCCGTGCGCGTCTCGAAGTCGCTCGCGTCGTGACGCTCGTGCAGCTGGCTCGACGGCTGCCCCCATGTGCGGTTGACCATGCGGCCGCGCTGGGCGGCCGGCCGGCGCGCGATCTCGTCGGTCCAGCGCAAGACGTTGGCGTACTCCTGCACCTGGAGGAACTCGCCCGAATCGTAGAGCTGGCCCTTGACAAGCGTGCCGTACCAGGGCCACACCGCCATGTCGGCGATCGAGTAGTCGCTGCCGCCGAGGTACGCGCTCTCGCCGAGGCGGCGGTCGAGCACGTCGAGCTGGCGCTTGACCTCCATCGCGTAGCGGTCGATGGCGTACTCGATCTTGCTCGGCGCATACGCGTAGAAGTGGCCGAAGCCGCCGCCGAGGAACGGCGCGGCACCCATCAGCCAGAACAGCCACGAGATGCATTCCGCGCGCTCCGCGCCGCCGGCGGGGACGAAGGCGCCGAACTTCTCGGCCAGGTGCAGCAGTATCGCGCCCGACTCGAAGATGCGGACCGGCGTCGGTCCGCTGCGATCGACCAGCACCGGGATCTTCGAGTTCGGATTGGCGGCGACGAAGCCGCTGCCGAACTGCTCGCCCTCGTTGATCCTGACGAGCCACGCGTCGTACTCGGCGCCGGCATGGCCGAGCGCGAGCAGCTCCTCGAGCATCACCGTCACCTTGACGCCGTTCGGCGTGCCGAGCGAGTAGAGCTGCATCGGATGACGGCCGACCGGCAGCGCCTTGTCGTGGGTCGGGCCGGCGATGGGCCGGTTGATGTTCGCGAACCGGCCGCCGTTGCCCTGCGTCCAGGTCCAGACTGCAGGCGGCGTGTAGGGCGATGGGTCGGTCATGACCGCATGCTACGGCGGACGCCGAGAATGAGCCGGTGTCCACGCCGCTCGCCGCCCTCGTCGATTCCTTCGCGCGCGCGGCCGACATCTCGAGCCGCCACGCCAAGCGCGACGCCATCGCCGCCGTCCCGCGCGACGCGTCGACGGACGGCGACGCGCACGCCGGCGGTCTGGCCTGAGTCGCGCCGTGGACCAGCTCGTTCGCCTCACGTCGGGCGCTCCCGCCGCAGCGCTCCTGCTGGCGGCGATCCTCGCGTTCAGCGCGCTCGTGCTCTACGCGCGACCGGTGCTGATCGAGCGACACCTGCTGCGACCGTACGGTCTCGCGCAGCGGGGCGACTACCTCACGCTCGTCACCAGCGCCTTCATCCACGCGGACCTCGCCCATCTGCTGCTCAACTGCTTCACCTTGTGGTCGTTCGGCTTCGGCCTCGAGCGCCGCATCGGCACGACGAGCTTTCTCGTGCTCTACGCGGCTGGCCTCCTGGTCAGCAGCGTCGCGACCTGGCTGCTCCATCGACGCCAGCCCGGCTACGCCAGCCTGGGCGCGTCGGACGCGATCCTCGCGGTGCTGTTCGCGTCGGTCGTCGTCGCGCCCACGGCCTCGCTCTTCCTCCTGCCGGTGCCGGTGCCGATCCCGGCTCCCCTGTTCGCGATCGGATACCTGGCGTACAGCGTGCTCGCCGGCCGCGCGCGGGTGGGCCGCATCAATCACGATGCGCACGTGGCCGGCGCACTCACCGGCCTCGCCTACATGGCGATCACGATGCCGGGCTCGCTGCAGCGCGCGTTCGGCGCGTGGCTGGGGTGAGTGGGCGCTGTCGCTTCAGGGCCGACAACTCGACTCAGCGGCGGCGCGGCGGCGCGGCGAGCACTAGCGCCCAGTAGCGGCCATCCTCGGGCGCGGCCGTCGCGCCGGCATCGACGCAGGCCAGCCCGAACTCGAGCACGGCCGCGTTCATGATGTTCTCGCAGTGCCCTTCGCTGTCGAGCCACGCGTCGACGACGTCGTCGAGCGACGGATAGCCGACGGCGACGTTCTCCACCGCGGTGCCGAGCACGTAGCCCACGGCACGCACACGCTCGCCGAGGCCCTGGTTCCGGCCGTCGCGATGGCTCAGGCGATCGAGCCGCGCCATCTCGCGGGCCTGCGTCTGCGCCGCGTCGGCGAGGCGCTCGCTCCAGGCGAGCGGCGACGCCGTCGCTCCTGATCGGCACGCGATGCCGCGCGCGCGCACGTCGTTCAGGCGGCGCGTCGCTGCGTCGGGCGACACGACTGCGCCGCACAAGACCGGCGTGATCGAGTGCACGGTCGTCGACAGCGACAGCGTCAGGGCGATGGCGATGGCGCGCCGCGAGGGTCCGGATCGAAAGCGCGGTCGCGTCGGCATGGCGTCATCGTAGGCAGCAGCGCTCGACCGGAGGCGTGAGGAGTTCGATCGAAGTCGCGATTCGGCGACCGTTCGTCGGCCCGTCGAGCCGGGAGCGACGGCTTCCGTGCGAAACGCACAGCGGGCCCGTGGCGCACCCCCGGGGACAGGGGACCTGCCGCGGCCCGGGCACCGGTCCAATCCGTCCTGTCATGAACACGATCCTTGCACCACTGCTGCGCCTTCTCCTGATCGGCACGATGCTCGCCGCCGCGCTGCCTGCGGCCGCGGCGACGCGGGCCGCTGCTTCGCCTGTCGCCGCGACCGCGACCCTCGACACCTGTTCCTGGGATCGCCCGGGTCACGATCCCTTCATGGGCGACGTGGTCTCGGCCGTCGATCGCTACCAGGACATCCCGGCCGACGTGCGCGAGCGAATCAAGGTCCGCATGGCCAGGCGCGACTACGACGACGTCGTCAGCATCCGCCGCGACAGCATCGCCGGACGGGCCAGGGCCCGCTACGGCAGCGCCATCCGCGACATGCATTTCGGTAGCCACAAGCTCTGCCGAACGGTGAGCCGCACGGCCTGGAGCGCGCAGACTCAGGAGCGCGGGCTCGTCTACTGCGACAGCCGCCAGTGCATCCTGGTGCCGACGGTGTGCCGCAACGTGAGCCGCATCACGCGTGCCGAGGTCGCGAACGAGCATGCCGAGGGCGAGACGCCGGAGCCGCTGATCGCGCCCGTCGCCATGCTCGATCCGGGTCCCGCGCCCGTGCCGGTGGACGCGCTGCCGGCGCCGATCGCGCCGGCGGGCGACCCGGACGTCGCGTCGGCAGAGAACGCCGGTTACGGCGGCGGCTTCGGCGGTCGAGTCGGCGGCGGGCCAGGCAGCTTCGCTTCGCTGTCCGGCACGGGGTCGGCGACCGCGGCCAGCACCGAGAAGGGCGTCCTCGGCCACGTGTCGTCAGCGTCGCCGAGCATCGAGACTTCCGCGATCGCCCCCGTGCCCGAACCCGAGACGTGGGGCCTGATGATCACCGGGCTCGCCGCCCTCGCGGCGCTGCGCCGTCGGCAGGCCGGCTCGCCCCGACCGTCAGCCGCGGCCGGCTCGCCGGCGCCGCGCGACTGCGCCGAGCACCGCTAGCCCGGCCGCGAGCAACGCGTAGCTCTCCGGCTCCGGGACCGCCGCGACCGCGCTGAAGTTGCCGATCGTCGCCGTCGCCGATCCGCCAATGCAGTCGGTGCAGTTCATGAACCAGCCGAACGACGACGTCGTGCTGAACGTCCTCGTCCCGCTCTGCGCGTTCGCGCCGCCGGGGTCGGAGAGCTGGATGCGGTTGCCGTCGACGATCACGCCGAAGAGGTCGCCGCCCGGCCCGACGTCGTCACCGGTGAGATACGACCAGCTGAAGCTGTAGAGGCCGGCGAGCGAGATCGCCGCCAAGACCTGGCACGGGCCGGCGAAGCCATACACGCCGCCGACGCAGCTCGCGTCGCCGATCGGCAACAGCGTGTTGCCGCCGACGAGCGTGAGCTGCGACGACGAGAACGTCGCCGAGCCGGCGCTCGTGCCCGAACCCGTGAGCGTGCCGGTCGTCGCGGTTGCCCAGTTGCCCGGCGCATAGGCGCCGGTGAAATCGGCGCGGGCGTTCGCGGAGAGGCCGGCCAGCGCCAGCAGCAAGATGGCGGGGACGAGTTTCATGGAATCCCTTCGGTGGTTACTTGAGGACGTCGCTGGCCTGGGCCGCGGCGATCAGGGCGTCACGGTCGGAAGCCAGCAGGTAGCCTTGCGCGAACGCGTTGTTCGCCGCCTGCGTCACCGCCGCGACGTAGCCGGCGTGGTCGGCATAGCGTTCGACCAGCGACAGGCGCGGATCGCCCGTCGAAGCCCGTTCGGCGGCGTTGAGCGCGAACGGAATGTAGCCGCCGACGTAGTTGCAGACCTGTCCGGCGTGAAAGCCCGCCGCGGTGATGTTCCAGCCAAGATAGGTGCCGAGCGGAGCGTCGCGCAGCACCGTCGGCACGCCGCCAAGCTCGTTGCCGTCGACGTCGACGCGCGGCACCTTCATCGCGATGACCTTGTTGATCGCCGGCGGCAGGTTCGTCGGCACACCGCTGCCGTCGGCGCGATTGAATTGCGGTCCCCAGTCGTAGTCGAACACCGGGAAGATGAAGTTCTCGGGCGCGAAGATCGACTCGGGCACGCCGGGTACGCCGGCCGGAAAGCCCATCGCCTGGCGGTTCGGATCGACGAGCGTGCCGCCGATCAGCGTCGGGTAGCGGCTCGGCGGCGGCGATGCACCGGTCATGATCCAGGCGCGCAGCGCCAGGCGAATGACGTTGATCATCTGCGTCGACGGCATCGGATTGGCGCGCAAGGTGCCCGTTCCCCACGCGTTGCCCGGGCAGTTCGCGCCGGTCGCGGCCGGTTGCCAGGTGAAGCCGCCGGCACCGCCGCCGTGGGTCGTGCTACCGATGTAGTAGCGGCGCACGTTGCGGGTCAGCGGGATGTCGAAGTCGGCGGCCGGGCCGACCCACTCCATGGTCATCTTCAGGGCGAACACTTCCGAGCCGCCGAAGTGCTCGACCACCTTCGGGCACGTGCCCGTGAGATTGCAACGACTGAAGATGCCGCGCGCGGGCAGGTTGCGCACGGGATCGGGATAGTCGACCCACCATTGCGCACCTTCGCTGCCGAGCTGGTAGAGCTCGAGGACGCCATCGGGCTGGCCCCAGCGGACGTTGGCGGCAACGCGACGGCCGGCGATCTGCGGCCAGGCGCCGTTGTGGACGATGCGGTTGGCCTCGTCCTGGTTCATGCCGGTGTAGATGTACTGGCGCGTGAAGTTTCCCGACTGCGAGACGCCCCGGATCGACGACCAGCTGACGCGGGCCGCGATCGGGTTGGCGGTGCCGAAGTCGTCGTTGGACGCGTACTTGAAGAAGGAGCCGACGTCGCGGAAAGCGGCGATGCCGACGCCGAGCACCCAGGCGTTCTTCCCCTGGTAGGTGACCTGGTAGAGCAGCGCCGGATCGAAGCCGTTCTTGAGGCAGACGTGGACCGGCAGGTTGCCTGGCAGGTTGGCCTCGTTGTTGTCGTCGGGCGTGCCCGGAAACGGATTGGCCGCACTGCAGTGCGCGAACGCCCAGTCGCTCGCCGGCACGACGCCGCCGACGGTGATCTGGCCGTTGACGGTCTCCTTCGTGTGCGTCGTCAGCACGGCGTCGGCGGTGCTGAGCGATGCCGGCAGGTAGGGCACGGGGTTGCCCATGACATTGAGCGGCTGCGAATCGGCGCCGCTGCGGTTGAGGATGCGCGCGAGCACCGCGCCGGTGACGGGCTGGCCGTTCTCGCGCGCCATCGGCACCTGCACCCAGTGGTTGCTTCCCGTCGCGTGGTTCGCCGGAATCGCGGTCGCGCCGGCGTTGTCGGCCTGCCAGCCGCTCGTCAGGCCGATGTCGCCGAGGTCGCGTTCTGCCTGAACGATGACGATTGCGCCGCCACGGTTGGGCACGTCGTGCCACATGAAGCCGCTCGCCTTCGACAGGTCGACCGGCCTGGTGATGGTGAACGAGGTCTCGTAGCGGACCTTGCCGTCGATGTCCTTGCCGAGCTGGATGTCGGTGATGACGGCGTTCTTCGCGTCGTTCGGATCGAGCTCGCCGAAGGCGCGTCCGCGCAGCGTCTGGTAGGCGATCGCACCTCCGGCCACCGGCGTGGTGGAGTCGATCACGATGCGTGTGACGCGGGCCTCGACCGAGGCCGCCGCGGCGACTCCGGCGATGACCGCGAACACCACGCGCAGCCGCAATGCGGCCCTGCCCGGCCTGAGCTCTGCCATGGTTTGTCTCCGGTCTCGTCCGACATGCGGACGAAGACACCGCACGCCTGTTTTGCGCCGTCGTCTCGCCACGGAGTGATCGGGACGGCGGCGTGCTTCTGATTCAGTTTATGGCGCAGATCGGGGAAGGTACTCAGGGTAACTACGGCAGCCTGTGGGCCACGCGCATTGCGGGCTCCGCAGCGCGACTCACCACCGATCCGACCGCATCACCGGCTGCCACTTTGCATTGACCTTCTGGTAGACGCTGATCGCGCCGTAGCGCTGCTCGCCCGCGGCGTTGAAGCGCATCGTCACGGTCACCGGCGCGATCGCGTCGATGGTCTTCAGCTTGGCCCGCAGCGCTTCCGGATCGACCGACTCCGCGCGTCGCACGGTCTCCGACAGCACGTAGACCGCGTCGTAGGCGTAGTGCGCCGCCCAGACCGGTTCCGACTTGTAGGCGGCGCGGAACTTCTGGAGGAACTGCCGTCCGCCCCTGAACTCGCTGACGTCGGCCGAGCTCGACGTGACGTAGAGCGTCTTGACGTTCGCCGGTGCGGCCAGCATCTTCTCCGTCTTGGCGACATGCGAAGCGACCACGGTGATGTCGCCCAGGCCCGCGGCGGACATCTGGTCGAACAGCGGCAGGAGCTGGTTGTCGCGGATGACGACGACGAACACGTCCGGCCGCGCCGCCTTCAGCTTGGCGATGTAGCCGGCGAAATTCACGGTCTTGGTGTCGACGCTCTCGCTCAGCTCGACCTTCCTGCCGCGCTCGACCAGCCCGGCCGTGATGCCTTCGGCCAGCGGCGTCCCGAAGGCCGTCTTCTCGTACAGGATGGCGACCTTCTTCGCGCGCAGCGTGTCGCCGGTGTAGCTGGCGATGGCACGCGCCTGCAGCGCGTCGTTGCCGATCAGGCGAAACGCATTGCCCTGGCCGAGAGCGGTCAGCTCCACGGCAGTGGACGTGAACATCTGCGGAACGTTGGCCTTGGCGTAGAGCGGGATCACCGCCTCGGTGATGTCGGAGCTCAGGTGCCCGATGACCGCGGTGACGCCTTGCTGGATGAGCTCGTCGGCGACTTTCTTCGCCTCTTCCTTGTCGGCCTTGTCGTCCATGGCGACGATCTCGATCTTGACCGGCTTGCCGGCGATCTTGTAGCCGGCGGCGTTGATGTCGGCGGCGGCGAGCTTCGCGCCGTTGACGACGTCCTGCCCCCGCGCTGCCGACGGTCCCGACAAGGGCTCAGCGACGCCGATCTTGAGCGTGTCGGGAATCTTCGGACCGCACGCCACGAGAACGCCTGCAAGCGAGAGCGCGAGCCAGGACTTCGAACGGGGCGACTTGACGATGGCGAATCTCCTGGATGGGGCAACGCCGCACTATGCGTCGCGCGCCTGGGGCCCGAGTCCGTACCAACCCTGACCGACGATGACGGAAAACATGACATTGCGTGGCAGAGATCGCGTGGATCATGACGACTCCTTTCACTCGCATCGAGGAGATCGCATGCCGGTTCCCATCACCCCGGACGCGACGGGGTCCGCGCCGCAAGCACGTCCGGCGCGGGCCTCGCCCCGATCCGGCGCGAACGACTTCGATTTCCTGAGCGGCGACTGGCGCGTCCGCCATCGGCGCCTGCGCGAGCGGTTGGCGGGCAACGACGACTGGGTGGAGTTCGAGGGCACGTGCGCGATGCGCGCGTTGATCGGCGGCCTCGGCAACGTCGACGACAACGTCATGGACATGCCGACGGGTCGTATCGCGGCGTCGCGCTGCGCGCCTACGATGCCGCCACCGGCCTCTGGGCGATCTGGTGGCTGGATGCGCGCCAGCCGCACATCGTCGACGCGCCCGTCGTCGGCAGCTTCGATGCCGGCGTCGGCACGTTTTACGCCGACGAGACCTTCAGGGGCCGCCCGATCCGCGTCCGCTACCGCTGGAGCGACACCCTCTCGGTGTCTCCGGCCTGGGACCAGGCGTTCTCGCCGGATGCCGGCAAAACGTGGGAAACCAACTGGGCGATGCGATTCACGCGAGTGGACCTGACCCGGCGAACGGCTCACTCGACGACCAGGTCGAGCACGCCGCACGCCGCCGGCCGGTCGCGCAGCGCCGCGAAGTAGCGCTCGAGGTTCGGCCAGGCCGGTCGCGTGTAGCGGTCGGCCGGCAGGCCGAACCAGCGGTGAAGTTCGCAGCCGATCGGGATGTCGGCCATCGTGAAGCCGTCGCCGCACATGAACGCACGGGTGGCGAGATGCGCATCGAGCAAGGCGAAGAGCGGCTCGATCGCCCGCACCGAACGCATCGCCGCGGCCTCGTCGCACCGCTCGGCCGGCGTGCGCACCCATTGCACGAAGGCGTCGCGGCCCGCGGGGTTGAGAGTGGTCTGCTGCCAGTCCATCCAGCGCTCGGCGTCGAACCGCTCGCGAAGCACCTCGGGGTAGAAGCGACCGGTTGCATGGCGCGCGCAGAGGTAGCGCACAACGACGTTGGATTCCCACAGCACGAAGCGCGCGCCGGACGCGTCGCCGCCGCGTTCGTCTTCGTCGTCTTCGATCGTCGGCACGAGCGCGTTCGGATTGAGCGCGCGGTAGGCGGGCGTCTGCACGATGCCGAACCGGCCGCCGGCATCGTCGCGCCGGTGCGCGAGGCCGAGCTCCTGCGCGCACCAGACGACCTTGCGGACGTTGATCGACGTGATCCGGCCCCAGATCTGCAGCATGGCACGAGCCCTCTGCCCGGCGACCGCCGCCGGACACGCGCGGAGGCGACGCGCCCCGCGCGGAGATGATGCCTGCCGAGCGGTTCAGGCTGCCACGACCGGTCGCCGCACGAGGGCGCTCGCGCCGCGGCCTTCCGCCGGCTCGCGCGCGAGGCGCCAGAACAAGGCGATGTGCACGGCCAGCAGCGTGGGCACGAGGAAGCACGGCACGAGGATCCACGGCACGGTGGTCATGATCCCGGTGCCCGGCTCGGCGAAGAACTGGCGCAGCGGCCCCGGCGCGGAGGTCGCACCCAACGCGATTGCGACCACGAGATCGAGCGTGCCGAGCACGTTCCAGCCGATCAGCGCCAGGCGGGCGTGACGGTCGCCGCGGGCCACGAGCCAGGCGACGGGCACGGCGAGGACGCCAGTCGCGATGTCGCCCCAGCCTGCGCTCGGCGCGAACGGCGCCGACAAGCGCCCCTGCGCGTGGAGGATCACGAACGACACGCCGAGCAGCCGCACGACGTGCAGCGCCACGAGCGCCGGCACGGACGCGGCGAGCAGACGCTCGCGACCGGCGCGGGTCCCGAGCGTCAGCGCGAGCAGCACGGCGAGGCTGCCGACGATGGCGGCGGCGAGCGCCGGCACGCCGAGACGCTCCGGCTGCATCAGGCCGGTCGCGCCGGCGGCGACGACCGCGACGAACCACGCGGCGAAGGCGGCGACGATGACGCCGCGATCGCGCCCGCCGTGGCCGAACACGATGGCCAGCGTCGAGACGACGATCGATGCGCTGACGGCAAGCTCGAGGGCGGCGACGAGATCGATCATGGCGTTGCTCCGTGCATATGCACTGATTGGACCGGGAAAGTGGCGCTAGGCCGCCGGCAAGGCAAGTGCGCCGAGGATGCGCCGCGACTCGCGTTGCGCCGCCTTCCAGCGCGGCAGCGTCTCGTGCAGCGTCGTGCGGCCGGCCTCGGTGATGGCGACGACGCGTTCGCGCAGGTCGCCCCCGGCACCGATCTCGAGCAGGCCGCGCTCGGCCAGCGGCCGCACCGCGCGGCCGACCGCCGTGCGCTCCAGGGCGAGCACGTCGGCCAGGCGGGTGATCGGCTGCGGGCCGGTCTGGGCGATGGTCGAGAGCACCGTGAACTGGGTCGCGCGAAGCCCGCTGCCGCGAAAGTGCCGCTCGAAGTGCTGCGTCATCGCGCGCGACGCGCGTCGCAACCGGGAGCAGGCGCAGTCCTGCGTGGGACGAAGCGCGGTCTCGAGAGAGGGGACGGAGCCCATGGTGCGAGTATATGCACGTATTGCCGCGACGTGCAGGAGAGCGCGCGTACGATCGCGTCACCATGTCACATCCCGGCAACCGACCCCATGCGCCGAGGTCTGCCACATGACCAGCCGCGCCTGGTGGCGGCGCAGCCTGAAGGCGCTGCACCAGATCGCCGGCATCGCCGGTGGCGGCGGCCTGGCGGCCTGCCTCGTCATCGGCCTGACGGCGAACGCCGCGTCGCCCGTCGAGTTCGCCGCCTCGCGCCAGGCGATCGCCGCGATCGCGCGCTACGTCCTCGTGCCGTCGCTCGCGGTCGTGCTGGTGACCGGGATGCTCGCCATCGCCGCCACGCGCGCCTTCCACGACGCCGGCTGGGCGTGGGTCAAGGCGCTGCTCGGCCTGAGCGTGTTCGAGGCCACGCTGCTCACCGTCGGCGCCAGCAGCCGGCAGGCCGAACTCGCCGCGGCCGGCGCCGACCCCGCCCTGCTCGCGTCTCTGCTGCACGCCGAGCGCAATACGCTCTGGCTGCTGCTCGCGCTCACCGTCGCCAACGTCGTGCTGGCTGTGTTTCGTCCCCGGCTGACCGTGAAGATCCGCTGAGACCTCGGACGCGCGTTGACCCGGCCGATCGGCCAGGCCGCGGTGGAAATCCCGTCGGCGCGAACAATATTCGGCAGGCCCGTCCGTCTACGCTTGCATGTCCCGCCGCGTCGCCGCGATCAGCTCGGAGAAGACGTCCTGCAGGATGTCGTCGGCGAGCTGGCAGCGGCCCAGCTCGCGCCGCGCACGCTCCGGGTTGCCGACGCCCGCTCGGCGCGAGGGCAGCGACGGCGCGAAGTACGTCGACAGGATCCTGAAGGGCGCCCGACCGGCCGAGCTCCCGATCCAGCAGCCGACGAAGTTCGAGCTGGTCATCAACCTCAAGACCGCGAGCCGCATCGGCGTGACGATTCCGGCCTCGGTGCTGGATCGGGCGGACAAGCTCGTGCAGTGATCGACGGCTGAGCCGTCGGCCCGCGCCTCAGTCGTCGTCGCCGCCGAAGAAGCCGACCGAGAGGCGCTGCTGGAAGTGGATGCCGAGCGCCACGCCGAGCGCGGCGCAGAGAAACGCGTCCTTCTGGCAGATGAACGTACCGCCGAGCTGGCGCAGGTCCATCGGCAGGATCTTGCCGGCAGACGGCGCGGCGAAGGCGACGCGCTTCTTGCCGCTCGCCGCCACGCCGGGGTCGAGCGACCTCCACGAACTGCATATCAGATCCGGGATGTCGTAGTCGACCACGGCTGGCGACTCGGCTCGTCTCCTCGGATCACTTCACCAGCGGCCGCACGCTCGTGAACCCGCCATCCACGGCCATCACCTGCCCCGTGATGCGCGCCGCTTGATCCGACAACAGCCAGGCCATCGCGTCCGCCACCTGCCCGGCCGTCTGGATGCCGCCCAGCGGATACTGCCGCCCCGCTCCGACGCGCATGGCGTCGAGCCGAAGCATTCCGGCGGTCATCGGCGTGTCGGTCATCCCCGGCGCCACGGCATTGACGCGCAGCCCGATCGACGCGTAGGTCGCGGCCGCGCTCCGCACGAGCGCCTCGACTCCGCCCTTCGCTGCGGCGATCGCCTCGTGGTTGGCCACGCCGACGCGCGCCACGACGCTCGACGCCAGCACCGCCGACCCTGGCAATCCGGCGTCTCGCATCGCCGCGATCCACGCCTGGAGCATGTAGACCGCGCTGTCGAGGTTGACGCGCATCACCTCGCGGTATTGCGCCGCGCTCGTGCGGTGCAGCGGCGCGATCAGCGTGCTTCCCACGCAGTGCGCGAGCATCGTCGGCGCGTTGCCGAGCGCGGCGATGCAGGCGGTGATGGCCGAGACCGCGCCCGCTTCGTTCGCGGTGTCGGCAGCGATGTGCGCGTCGGCCTCGACCTCGGCGAGCGTCGCCGCGTCGCGTCCGACCGCCGCGACGCGATGACCGGAGGCGCGCAAGCGAGCCGTCAGCTCGCGTCCGATGCCGCCGCGCGCGCCGGTGACGAGCGCGATACGCGTCGACTCGGTCATGCGCCCTGCTTCTCGACGTCGGCCAGATTGCCGCGGCAGGCGTCGGAGCAGAACTTCACCTCGTCCCAGCTGCGCGCCCAGCGCTTGCGCCAGGTCATGGCGCGGCCGCAGGCCACGCAGGGCTTGCTCGGCAGCGACGCCTTGTTGCCCTTGAAGGTCACGCCGTCGGTGCGACCGGACACGCTTCGCTCCGGGCCGAAGGTCATCCCTTTTTCGCCCAGGCGCTGCACCAGCCCTTGGCCGCGACCTGCTTGCCGGCGAAGAGCGGACAGTTGCCCATCGCGTCGCCTGGCTTGCCCTGGTAGAGCGCGCAATTGCTGCAGGCCTGGCCTGCTGCGTACTTGGGATATTTCTTGGTGTCGGCCTTGGTGGCATCGATCACGTAGCCGAGGGCCACGGCCTGCGGGTCTTTCTCGCTGACGGCGGCCTGTGCGAATGCGCGCGGGCCCGCAAGCGCGGCGCCGGTGGCGACGACGCCCATGACGAAGGCGCGACGGGGTTGGCTGGGAACGCTCATGACTGTCTCCTGTCGAGGTTGGAACCGATGCAACGTCGCACGCCCGCCCGTCGTCGACGAACGGGCCGCGATCGTTGTTGCGCCTACTTGGGCATCAGCACCGAGTCGATGACGTGGATGACACCGTTGTCGGCCTGGATGTCGGCGGCGGTGACCTTCGCGGCATCGACCGTGACGCCGCCGGTCGTGCCGATCGTCAGCTCGCTGCCCTGCACGGTCTTGACCTTGCCGGGCTTGATGTCCTTCGAGAGCACCTTGCCCGGCACGACGTGGTACGTCAGCACCGAGGTGAGCTTGGCCTTGTCCTGCAGCAGCGCGTCGAGGTCGGCCTTCGGCACCTTGGCGAAGGCTTCGTCGGTGGGCGCGAAGACGGTGAACGGGCCCTTGCCCTTCAGGGTGTCGATGAGACCGGCCGCCTGCAGCGCGGTGGCCAGAGTCTTGAAGTTGCCGGCGGCGACGGCGGTGTCGACGATGTCCTTGGCTTGGACCGAGGCGGCGGCGAGCGCGATGGCGCCGGCGAAGAAGAGCTTTTTCATGGCTTGTGCTTTCATGATGATCAGGCCGGGAGCAGAACCGAGTCGATGACGTGGATGACGCCGTTGGTGCAGGCGATGTCGGTCTTCACGACGTTCGATTCGCCGTTGAGCTTGACGCCGCCGGTCGTGCCGATCTTCAGCTTCGCGCCGTTGACGGTGGCAACCGACTGGCCGTCCATGCCCATGACGTCGGAGGCCATCACGGTGCCTGGAACGACGTGGTACGTGAGGATCGCGGTGAGCTTCGGAACGTCCTTCAAAAGGCTCTCGACGGTGCCGGCCGGGAGCTTGGCGAAGGCTTCGTCGGTGGGGGCGAAGACCGTGAACGGCCCGTCGCCCTTCAGCGTCTTGACCAGGTGAGCGGCGGTGAGCGCGGCGGCGAGAGTCTTGAAACTTCCGGCGGCGACTGCCGTGTCGATGATGTCGTGCATGGATTCTTTCTGAGTGAGGATTGAGTTCAGCCGATGCTGAACGGGATGCGGTCAGGAAGGGTCGTCCGGACCAGTGAAGTCGGACGACTCAACCTGTGACCAGGTGGTCGTCGGCCGACGAGACGCTTGATGAATGAGGAAGTGCGGGAAGAGACGCAGCCGGCTTGGCGGCGCCAGGTCGGTCGAAGGCCGCGGCCATCACGTCGGCAAGTTCGTCGCCGGAGTGCCACGCGGCCTCCACGCCGCCGCCGGCGAGCCAGTCCCCGCACACGCCGAGGCCGAGCCGGTCGTCCCACCAGGCATCGCCGTCGTCGAACGTGTCGCAGTCGAGCGCCGGGCCAGCATGGCTCCAGCGGTGAACGGCGGCGTGATGCCAGCGCCAGGGCAAGCCGCCGCGGCCCGCGGACGGCAGCTGTGCACTCAGCGCGGCCTGCAGCTCGCGACTGATCGACTGCGGATCGGCGTCGAGGCGGCTCGCGCTCCACTCGGCGGTGGCGTGGGCCGTCCACACCGCCATGCCGGGCGATGCGCTGCGGCCGGGCACGCGGTCGTTGCGTGCGACCCAGGCCAGCGGGCCGCGGTCGGGCTCGGCGGCGTCCCACGGCCAGTCAACGTCGTCGGTGACGGCCATCAGAGTCCAGCATGCCTCCATGCGCCGAGCCTCGAGCGCCGAAGCCCACACGTCGTGATGACCGGCGAGGAGCACGGCGGCCTGCGCCGGCGGCACGGCCAGGACGACGTGGCTGAACGGGCCGGCGAGCGGCGCGCCGTCGGACGCCACGAACCACGCGCCGTCGGCCGAGCGCTGCAGGCGCCGGACGTTGCGCTCCAGATGGAGCGTCGAACTCGCGAGCAGGTGCTCGCAGAGCGCCGGCGTGGTCGGCGTGGGAACGAAGGATCGTTCGCTCGCGACCGATCGCGTGGCGTGAATCAGGGGCACCCATCGCGCCGTCCGACCCTCGGCCACGGCGCGCGCCACAAAGCGGCGGAAGCGGGGCCGGACCGCGGTGAAGGACTGCGCGCCGTGATCGAAGGTGGCGGTGTGCGCGATGCCGGCCTCGTCGGTCCAGCTCGCGTGCCGCGTGGCCATGCGGCCACTCGCGCCCTGCGATCGCTCGAAGACGGTGACGTGCGCGTCGGCGGACCGGAGTCCGTGGGCGCACGAGGCGCCGGCCATCCCGGCCCCGATCACCGCGACGCGGAGGTCTCGGCGGGGATCGTCGGTCGGGATCGAGAGGGTGGCGGTCGTCTGCATCACGCCACGATCGTAACGTCAACTCGCACAATGAAACGAATCTGCTTCGCATTTTCATGCTTTTGGCGCGATAATAGCGTTTCAATTCCGAATCAACATCAGGACTGCAATGACTTCGAACACCACGTCCGACGCCGCCGAGCCGGGCCCGAAGACGCTGATGCGCAGCGGCACGGCCGCCCGTCTCGCCGGGCTCACGCCCTCGACGCTGCGCATCTGGGAGCATCGCTATGGCGTGGTGTCGCCGCCCAAGTCGCCGTCGGGTCAGCGCACGTACTCGATGGCCGACGTCCAGCGCCTGCGGCTGATCAAGCGGCTCACGCTCGAAGGCCACGCGATCGGGACGGTGGCCGGCCTGCCTCACGACGAGCTCGCGCGACTGTCGTCGGATCACAGCGAGTCGTCGTCGCAAGAGCGGCGCGTGCTGGTCGTCGGCCGGGCGCTGGCGCAGAAGCTCGAGGGTCGGCTGCGGCCCCCGCCGGCCCGCGTGTTCGACGACCTCGGTCATGCGGAACGAGACATGTCGGCATGCGGCGGTGCCGACGTGCTCGTCGTCCACGTCGCGTCGCTGCACGGCTCGGCGAACGAGCGTGTTCTCGCACTCCGTGCCGGTCTGCCGGCAGCGACCGTGGTCGTGGTCTATGCGTTCGGAGCCGAGGCCGCCGCCGACGCGCTTCGCGCGTCGGGCGTCACGGTGCGCCGCGAGCCTGTCACGGGCCGGGAGCTGGCACGGCTGATCGTGGCGCAGACGACGCGGCCGGTGCCGGTGCCTGCTCCCATCCATGCTCGCTCGGGCCCGAGGCTCTACAGCGATGCCGAGCTCGCCGCGCTGGCGGAGACGCCTTCGCGCGTCGCCTGCGAATGCCCGCGGCACCTGGCCGAGATCGTGACGCTGCTGGTGGGCTTCGAGCGCTACAGTGCCGAGTGCGAGTCCGAGAACGATGCCGATGCCGCGCTGCATCGCCATCTCCTCGACGTCACCAGTGTGGCCCGGACGATGTTCGAGCAGGCGCTCGCGCGAGTCGCGATCGACGAAGGTCTGGCGATCTAGGTCGGTCCGATGGCCGATCTTCCACTCCGGCCCGCGGCCGTGCGCCTCGGACGCATCGCGCTGCTCCCCTTCGTGGCCGGCGCGGCGGCGGTGCTGATCACGCGCGGCGCCGTTCAGCAGCACGCGGCGTCCGCGCTCGTCGCCTATGCGGCCACGGTCGTCTCCTTCATCGGCGGCATCCACTGGGGCTTCGGCTTTCGTGCGTCGGACCCGCCCGCGAGTCTCTTCGTGTGGGGCGTGGTGCCATCGCTCGTCGCCTGCGCAGCGTTGCTGATGCCCGCGGCTCCTGCGCTCGCGCTGAATGCGGCGATGCTGTCGGTGTGCTTCCTCGTCGACCGCTCGGTCTATCCGCGCGAGGGCGCGGGCGCGTGGCTGCCGCTGCGCCTGCAGCTGACGACGATTGCCGTCGTCAGCTGCCTGCTGGCATCTTGGGGTGTGACGACCGCGGGTTGAGCGACGCGACCGAGAGCACATCACGTGCGTGCTGCAGCGCCGCGGGGACCTCGCGGCCGGCCTTCGTCTCCTCGTCAGCCTGGCCCGCCAGCTCGCCGGCCACGTGGCGGCCATCGGGTCGCTTGGCCGACATGTCCGCGCCGAGCTCGATCGCGATGGCCAGCAGGTCCCAGCGGCGATAGATGGCGAGCTGCACCGGCAGCGGCCCGTCGCGAGACTTGCTGTTCAGGTCGAGCCCGCTCCTGGCGAGCCGGCGGAAGTTGTCCGGCGTGATGCTGCTCATCGTGTCGAACACCAGCGGCTCGCCATCGCCGATGCGCAGGTTCGGGTTGCCTCCCGCGGCAAGCAAGGCCTCGAGCAGGACGCTGTCGGACCTCACGCACGCGACGTGCATCGCCGAATCGGTCCTGGCGCCGAGCGCGAGCAAGGCGCGCACGACCGGCATCTCGCTGCCGTCGGAGGTGCGCGCATCGGCGCTGCGCACCGCCAGGGCCAGCAGCGTCATGTCGCGGCCGGCCGCGTTCACGTCGACCGTGGGGCCGAGGCGCATCAGCGTCGCCACGTCGCGCTGGACGACCGCGACGCCCATCCGGCGCATCGCCTCGCTCTCGAAGTAGCCCGCGCCGGTGCGATCGGCCTCGATGCTGCGGTCGATCAGCACGTCGCGGACCCGGCTCTGCGCGAACCAGACCCCCGGCACCAGGACGATGAAGAGCGCGAGTCCCTTCACCCACGGCGAGGCGCTGAAATGGAACATCAGCATCGCGATCGCGAGCACGCACGCGGGCACGATGATGAAGAAGAACAGACCCATCTCGCGCCCGCCGTCGTTCCCGCCGGGCGAGTGCTGCTGCAGCGTCATCGCGAGGAAGACGAGCAGCAGCGCCGCGTCGATCGCGGCGACGATCCAGAAGGTCGCTCCGAGCTTCTTCATCCGTGAACGCTCCGGCTCAGCCCCGCACGGCGCGCGGGACGCGACGTTCGTGCTACTTGCCTTTCCTGGCGCCGGACTTCCTGGCCGGCGCCCTGACCTTCCTGACCGCCTTCTTCACCGCCTTCTTGGCGGCGGTGACGGTCTTCGTGACCTTCGCGGTGGTGGCGGCCTTCTTGCCGGCTTCGACGCGCTCGGGCGACTTCCGCGCGGGCGCGCTCGAGAACATGCCGGTGACGGCGTCCTTCATCCTGCCCAGAATGCCGGTCGTCTTCTTCGTCGTCGTTGCCATGGGGGTCGGTCCTCGTTGATGTCGACGCGAGTGTGCCTGAGCGTGCCTCAGGGTCGTCGCGACGATCGTCCCGCGCCGATCGGCAAATTGAGGGATGTGCAGGGTGCACCGGGGCACGACACTGACCTGCAGGGCAAATCGCTGTTCATGGTCCGGCAGGAGAGATGGCATGCCGCACCGATGGATCCGACCCCTCACCTCGCTCGCCCTGTGCGCGCTGCTGGGCGCTTGCCAGTCGTGGAGCACTCGACCGGCACCCGTCGTCGAGGAGCCCGCTCGCGCCGAGCCAGCGTTGCCGGCGGGCTACGTCAAGACGCCGCCGTCCCCGGCGCGGACCTCGCGCGAGATCCTGGCGCAGACGGCCGTCGTGTTCAGCGGCCGGGTCGTCGGCGTCCAGCACACGTTCGACGACTGCGGCGGGCCGCGCACGAACTACGTGATCTCGGAGGCGCGGTCCCTGTTCGGCGCCGAGGTGCCCGCACAGGTCACGCTGTCCGTGTTCGGCGGGCCCACGCCGAGGGGCACATGGATGTCGTCCGACGACCTTCCCCACCTCGCGATTGACGGGCGCTACACCGTCTTCCTGCGCAACACCGACTGGACGTTCAGCCCGGTCCTGCGCAACCTGGCGTTCCGCTCGGAGACGATCGCCGGGCGCGAGGTGCTGGTCGATGCGGGGGGCCGGCTGGTCACCGGGTGGAGCGCATCGGGTCCGGCGCTGTCCGAGCTGGTCGTCAGCGACGCCGTCGGCAGCCACGCGCGCGGCTACCGCGACGTCCAGGCCGGCGAGCGCAAGGACGTCGCCGTCTCCGGCGGGCCGGCAGGCGCCGCGCCCGAGCTGAGGCGCGGACCGTCGCGCGCCGGCGTGGCCGCGCCGCAGCTTCCCGTCGTCGGCACCGACCGCAGCCTCGGCCGGGACGAGCTCGTCCGGTCGCGGCTCTTCGAGCGCCCCGCGCTGACGCCCGGCCTGCCGGCGGACGCAGTCCGCGATGCCTTGTCGTCCGAGGCGCTGGTCGCGGCCGTCCGTGCGGAATCCGATCGCATCGGCGTGCGGGTCGGCGGGCGGATCGCACTCCATCCCTACTGGCGCTGCTGGAGCTCGACGCCGACCACGAGCGTCTCGCGGCGCTGAACGGAAAGCAGACACCATGAAGTCCTCGTCGATCCGTCTCCTTGTCCTCCTGTTCTGTGCGTTCGCCGCGTCGAGCGCCGTCGCCGCCAGCTGGAAGGAGTGCAACGGCACGCCGGTGCGCCCGAAGTACCCGCCCATGGGATTGTTCTGGGACCAGTGCAGCATCCCGGAGGGCAGCCTGCAGGAGCGGGCGTTCTTCTCGGCGCTGTACGAGACCCGCAACTACGCGCACGCACTCGGCTTCGGCAGCGGCTACAAGCGCATCCACAACGGCCGCTGCCTGATCGAGCACGACAACGACCGGTCGGACGTCGCCCTGGTCGCCGCCGCCGACATCGACGGCAACGCCGGCCTCACCTTGAACGAGACCGACGGCTGCACGTTTTCCTGGGAAGACGAGCACATCGTCACCGCCGACGTGATGGTCGCCTCCGACCTGGCCTTCGACCGTCCCGACGAGTCGACCTTCCCGCAGAGCTCGGACCCGGGCACCAAGCTCGGCGCCTTCGCCCTGCTGCACGAGCTCGGGCACGCGCTCGGCCTGAAGCATTCGTCCAGCTTCTCGGTCATGCGCGACGGCGTCGGCGCCGGCCTGCCGCTGGTGGGCATGACGGCGGGCAGCGGCGGCCTGAACAGCGAGTTGACCGGCGACGACGTGTACGGCATATCGCGCATCTACGGCTATGACCCGAGCTACCGCAATCTCTACGTGTCCTCGCAGGTCCTGCGCAACGGCACCATGTTCGACAACAACATCGACCCTGCGAACGGCGACAAGCCGCACCCGGACCCGCTGCGGGTCTGCCCCGGCGACAAGGTGAATCTCTACGCCACCATCGGCAACGACAGCTCGGTGTCGGAAACGACCGACTTCGCCATCTACGCGGACGCGAATCCGGGCGGCTACTACCACTCGCCGTCCGACGCTCTCGCGCTCTACAACACGACCATCGGCCGCGGCACGTTCTCGTTCAATGTCGATTTCGTCGTGCCGGCGTCGCAGCCGGCCGGCGTCACGCAATTCGTCTTCGTGTCGCTTCCGTCCACCAACCTGGCCGAGCGAAAGGGCTACGACAACGCCGCGCGCAGCCGCCTGCGCATCCTTCGCAAGGCCGGCTGCTGAACAGAGCAGGGCAGCGTCGACGCTGGCAGACTGACGACCTTCGCTCCGCGAACGAAGGAGTCCGATGATCGAAGGTTCATGCCGCTGCGGCGGTGTCCGGTGGCGCTTCGACGGCACGCCCGACGGGGCAACGGCGTGCAACTGCACCGCCTGTCGGCGCTACGGCGTGCTGTGGGCCTACGACCACGACGGCGAAGGCATCCATGTCTCGGGCGCGACGACGACCTACACGCCGGCGGAGTCGCTCGCGTTCCACTTCTGCCCGACCTGCGGCTGCGTCGCCTACTGGCGCTCGCTGCATCCGGGCAACGACGGCCGGCGCCGGATCGCTGTGAACCTGCGCCTCGCCGAACCGGAGGCCGTCGCGCGGATCCCCATCGATCACTTCGACGGGCTCGACACCTTCGAAGACCTGCCGCGCGACGGGAAGTGCGTGGCCGACTACTGGTTCTGAGTCGCCGCCGGCTTCGGCACGGCCGTGATGCACGGCTGCACCTCGGCGGGCTTCGCGGTGGACTCGCTGAGCGTCCACATTCACCTTGGCGGTGCTGCTGCACGCGGCGCTCAACCGCCTGAGCCACCAGCCGGTTCTCGCCACGACGGCGGTGCTCGTGGCCGTCGATCAACTGCCGAATCCGTTCAGCTTCGGTTCATCCACCCGCCCGCAAGATGCGCCCATCCCCACTCGATGGAGCCTTCCATGAACCGCTCGACCCTCTTCGTCCTCGTCGCCACCGCCACCGCCGCCTTCGGCGCGCAGGCCCACACCTACACCGACAACGCCCGCGTCCTCGGCGTCGAGCCGCAGTACGAGAACGTGAGCGTTCCGCGCCAGGAGTGCCGGAGCGACTGGGTGACCGATGCGCGCCCCGCCGGCGGACGCAACTACGGCGGCGCCGTGGTCGGCGGCCTGGCCGGCGCTCTGATCGGCAACCAGGTCGGCCGCGGTCACGGCCGCGAGGCGGCCACGGCGGTCGGCGCCGTCTTCGGCGCCCTCACCGGCGACAACATCGCCAACCGCGGCCGCTGGGAGCAGCCGGTCGAGCCGGTCGCGCGCGAGGTGACCTCGTGCCGCACCGTGAGCGACGTGCAGTCGCGCATCGTCGGCTACCGGGTCGACTACGAGTACCGCGGCCAGCGCTTCTCGACGCTGATGCAGGACCAGCCCGGCGCGTTCGTTCCGGTCCGCGTCTCGGTGGAACCTGTGGGACGATAGACACATGACCGCGCTGCTCCGGCCGTCCTTCTGCACCCCAATGCGCACGTTCCTCTGCGCGCTGCTGCTCGCCTCGGCGCTGCCGGCGTGGGCCGACGTCGGCCGCGACGAGGCCGCGGCCGTGGCGCAGCGCGTCGCCAGCGGCCGCGTGCTCGCGGTCGAGCGCGCCGACGCCGGCGGCAAGGCCGTGTGGCGCGTGAAGATCCTCACTGCCCAGGGCGAGGTGCGCGTCGTCGTCGTCGACGCCGCCAGCGGCCGCGTCGTGGGCTGACGCCCGAAGCACGCGCGTGCGCGTCCTGCTGATCGAGGACGATGCGGCCTTGCGGCTCGGCCTCGCGCGCCAGCTCGAGGCCGACGGCTACCGCGTCGACCACGCCGCCGACGGCGCCGACGGCCTCTTCCAGGCGCAGGAGTACCCGGTCGACCTCGTCGTCGTCGACCTCGGCCTGCCCAAGCTCAGCGGCATCGACGTCGTCAAGCGCCTGCGCGGCGAAGGCCGGACGATCCCGATCCTGATCCTCACCGCGCGCGGCAGCTGGCAGGACAAGGTCGTCGGCCTCGAGGCCGGCGCCGACGACTACCTGGTCAAGCCCTTCGAGTACCCCGAGCTCGCCGCCCGCGTCAAGGCGCTGCTGCGCCGCTCGCTCAAGGCCGCGTCCGACGTGCTCGTGCTCGGACCGCTGGCCATCGACTTCTCGGCGCAGTCGGCGAAGCTCGGCGGCACGCCCGTCGAGCTCACCGCCTTCGAGTACCGGCTGCTCGAATTCCTCGTGCGCGAGCGCGTCCGCGTCGTCAGCAAGCAGGAGCTCGCCGACTACCTCTACCCGCACGACGAGGACCGCGACAGCAACGTGCTCGAGGTGCTGATGGGACGCCTGCGCAGGAAGCTCGACCCCGACGGCACGCTGGCGCCGATCGAGACGCTGCGCGGGCGCGGCTACCGGTTCACGCTCGGATGAGATGGCGCGACTCGCTGCGCGCGCGCCTGATGCTCGGCGCGGCGCTGATGCTGATCGTGTTCCTCGCCGGTGCCGGCTGGGCCGTGCAGCGCGCCCACGAGGAGAGCGTGCGTGCGGCGCGCTACGCGCAGTTGCAGGGCACCGTCTACCTGCTGCTCGCTGCCGCCGAGGTCGACGCCACCGGCGCCCTCGTCATGCCGGCCGGGTTCCCCGAGCCGCGCCTCTCGCTGCCCGGCTCCGGGCTCTACGCGAGCATCTTCAACGTCGTGCGCAAGGAGACGTGGCGCTCGCCGTCGACGGTGGGCGTCGAGACGCCGCTGCTGCGCGAGCAGGGCACCGGGCAGTGGCGCTACGAGGTCGCGAGCGCGGGCGGACGCGACTACCTTGCCGTCGGCACCGGCGTGTCGTGGGCGGGCAGAGCGGGCTCGGTGCCGCTGGTGCTCTCGGTCGTCGAGGACAAGGCGGAGTTCGACCGCGAGATCGCCGTCTTCGAGCGCACGTCGTGGGCGTGGCTGGGCGGCGCCGCGCTGCTGCTGCTCGCCTCGCAAACGGTGCTGCTGCGCTGGGGCCTGGCGCCGCTCGGCGCGGCGACGC
>JBBRZP010000032.1:0-26307 GCA_038236565.1 Burkholderiales bacterium
GAGATCACGCCCATCAGGGTGCGGTCGCTGACCACCGGGGTATAGCGCGCGTGCCGGCCGAGCATGATGCGGCGCACTTCGTCGAGATCGGTTTCCGGCGTGCAGGTGAGCGGGTGATCGTCCATCACGCCCAGCACGCGTGTCGACCCGAGGCTGCCGCCGTTCTTGACGATCGCCTGGATCACTTCGCGGAAGGTGAGCATGCCGACCAGCTCGCCGTGCGCCATGACGACTAGCGAGCCGATGTCGTGCTGCGACATGACGTCGAGCGCCACAGCGAGCGATTCTTCTGGCGAGACCGTGAACAGCGTGCCGCCCTTGACACGCAGGATGTCGCTGACTTTCATGGCTGTCTCCGGGAGCGGTTTGCGGATCAATATAGCCCACAATCGTCCGCAAAAGGACGCTCCATGCCCGGCTCTTCCAACCCCGGCTTCGATACCCTTGCGCTGCACGCCGGCGCCGCGCCCGATCCGGCGACCGGCGCCCGCGCCGTGCCGATCCATCTCACGACCTCGTTCGTGTTCGAATCGAGCGAACATGCCGCCTCGCTCTTCAACATGGAGCGCTCGGGGCACGTCTACAGCCGCATCTCGAACCCGACCAACGCCGTTCTCGAGGAGCGCGTCGCGGCGCTCGAAGGCGGCGCCGGCGCGATCAGCACCGCAAGTGGACAGGCGGCCTTGCACCTGGCGATCGCGACGCTCGCCGGTGCGGGATCCCACATCGTCGCATCGAGCGCCCTCTACGGCGGCTCGCACAACCTGCTGCACTACACGCTGTCGCGCTTCGGCATCGCCACGACCTTCGTCAAGCCGGGCGACATCGACGGCTGGCGCGCCGCCATCCGGCCGGAGACGAAGCTGCTGTTCGGCGAGACGCTCGGCAACCCCGGTCTCGACGTGCTCGACATCCCGACCGTCGCGGAGGTCGCGCACGACAACGACCTGCCGCTGCTCGTCGACTCCACCTTCACGACGCCCTGGCTGATGAAGCCTTTCGAGCACGGCGCCGATTTGCTCTACCACTCGGCGACCAAGTTCCTGTCCGGCCACGGCACGGTGATCGGCGGCGTGCTCGTCGACAGCGGCCGCTTCGACTGGGATCGCGCCACCGAGCGCAGCGGCCGCTTCACCGAGCTGACGCGGGCCTACGAGGGCTTTCACGGCATGGTGTTCACCGAGGAGAGCACCGTGGGTGCCTTCCTGCTGCGGGCGCGCCGTGAAGGCCTGCGCGACTTTGGCGCGTGCATGAGCCCGCACACCGCCTGGCTGATCCTGCAGGGCATCGAGACGCTGCCCCTGCGCATGGCGCGCCACGTCGAGAACACGCGCAAGATCGTCGCCTTCCTGGCCGGCCACGACGGCGTCGCGAGTGTCGGTTACCCGGAGCTCGAGACGCATCCCGACCACGCGCTGGCCAAGCGACTGCTGCCACGCGGCTGCGGCTCGGTGTTCAGCTTCGACCTGAACGGCTCGCGCGCGGCGGGCGTCGCCTTCATCGAGGCGCTGCAGATCTTCTCGCACCTGGCCAACGTCGGCGACTGCCGGTCGCTCGTCATCCACCCCGCGTCGACGACCCACTTCCGCATGGACGACGCGGCGCTGGCCAAGGCCGGCATCGGCCCGGCAACGATCCGCCTTTCGATCGGGCTCGAAGACGTCGACGACCTGATCGACGATCTGAAGCGGGCGCTGAAGGCGGCGTCGCGCGCCGCCATGGCGACGAAGCCGCGATGAACGTCGTCCTGCCGCAGCCGCCGGGCAGCCCCGGCACCGCCGCCCACGGCAGCAAGGTCGGCCCGGCCTACGCCTACACCGGCGGCAAGACCTTCGATCCGACGCTGCCGGTCGTCTTCATCCACGGTGCGCTGCACGACCACAGCGTCTGGACGCTCGCCGCGCGCTGGTTCGCGCACCACGGCCACGGCGTGCTCGCGCTCGACCTGCCCGGCCACGGCCGCAGCAACGGCCCGGCGCTGGCCAGCGTCGAGGCGATGGCCGACTGGGTGCTCGCCGTGCTTGACGCGCTGGGCGTGGCGTCGGCGAGCCTCGTCGGCCACAGCATGGGCTCGCTCGTCGCGCTCGAGGCCGCGGCGCGGGCGCCCAAGCGGGCAGGGCATCTCGTGATGGTCGCAA
This sequence comes from Burkholderiales bacterium, assembly GCA_038236565.1. GTDB lineage: Bacteria > Pseudomonadota > Gammaproteobacteria > Burkholderiales > Burkholderiaceae_C > Schlegelella_A. Next base: position 2,139 of record JBBRZP010000032.1, read on the forward strand.
CGGCGTATCCGATGGTCGTGTCGCCGGCGCTGCTCGATGCGGCCGCGAAAGATCCGCAGGCCGCGATCGCGAACGTCAACACATGGTCGCACTCGACCCACGCCGCCAAGCCCTCGTACCCCGGGCCGGGGGCGTGGCTGCACGGCGGGAATGTCGCGCTGATGCGGCGCATGCAGGCGGCCGATCCGCAGACCAACCTCTTTCTCACCGACTTCCGGGCTTGCAACGCGTACCGGGGCGGGATCGAGGCAGCGGCGCAGGTCGAATGCGCGGCGACGATCGTCGTGGGGCGGCGCGATCAGATGACCGCGCCGAAGGACGTCATGACGATGGCGGCCGCGCTGGGCACGACGCCGGTCGCGATCGACGCCGGCCATGTGCTCATGACCGAGGCGCCGGATGCGGTGCTCGCGGCGCTGCGCAAGGCCATCGTCGACTGACGCACGGCGTGCCGGTCGGCACGGTGAACCGGAGCCGGGTCAGTCGCGCGGAGCCGTTCTGCGCGGCGCGGTCCCGGTCGCGTTCGGACGCCGCGCGCGCGTGGGCTGGCGCCGCACCGGCTTCGCCAGGGCTTCGCGCAGCAGCGCCTCGCACGCCTCCGACGACATGACGCACGGCACCGGGTAGCTGGTGTCGGCCTCGTGGCAGGCGGCGCGAGCCAGGGCCGCAATGTCCTCCTCGCGGAGAGCGTCGAGGTGACGAGGAATGCCGAGCGACCGGTTCAAGGCCTCTACCGATTCGACGAACGCGCGCGCCCGTGCAGCGTCGCTCCTGCAGGCCTTGCCGACCCCGGCGCGCAGCGCGAGCAGCGCCAGCTTGGCCTCGATGCTCGCGCCGCAAAAGCGCAGCACGATGGGCAGCATGATCGCGTTGGCCAGGCCATGGGGCGTGTGATAGAGACCCCCCAGCTGGTGCGCGATGGCGTGCACGTTGCCGACGTTGGCGCGCGTGAAGGCGAGGCCGGCGAACGTCGACGCCAGCGCCATCTTCTCGCGTGCGGCGAGGTCGCTGCCGTCGGCGAAGGCGATCGGCAGGTTCGCGTAGATCATGCCCACCGCGGCCAGCGCCATGCGGTCGGTGAACTCGGTCGACCAGCGACCGATGTAGGCCTCGACCGCATGCGTCAGCGCATCCATGCCGGTGGCCGCGGTGACGGGCGGCGGCACCCCGGTCATGAGGCACGGGTCGAGCGCCGCCATGCGCGGCACGATGCGCGTGTCGGCAATCACCAGCTTGCGGTTGTCGGCCGGGTCGGAGATCACCGCGGCCACGGTCACCTCGGAGCCGGTGCCGGCGGTGGTCGGCACGGCGTAGAGCGGCGCCGGGCCGTGCCGCCCCTTGAAATAGCCGACCAGGTCGCGCGGGTGCCTGGCGTTGGCGGCAGCCAGGCCGATGGCCTTGGCCGTGTCCATCACCGAGCCGCCGCCGAACGCCACGATCGCATCGCACGCTGCCTCCCCAAAGCGCGCGATGCCCCGCTCGATGACAGGGATCGGCGCATCGGGCGTGACCTGGTCGAACACGACGCATTCGGTGCCGTCGGTGGCGAGCGCGTCCAGCATCGGCTGCATCAGGCCGAGGCCGGCGATCGTCGCGTCGGTGACGACGAGGATCCTGCGGTGCCCGAAAGCACCGATGGTCTGGCCCATCCGCACGCTGGCGCCGGGCCCGACCAGGAGCATCGGCTGCGGAATCGGCAGCAGCCGCGTGACCACGCCCGCGGCCCGCTTCAGCGGGGGCAGGCCGAATGAACGAACCATGTCGCCGATCAAGTGCGTCATGCCTTGCTTCCTCGATGATCGATTCTGGGACTTTGACGCAGCGACCGGATGAAGAACGTGATCAGCATCAGTCTTGGCGCAGGCAGCCAGGATTTCCAGTTCACCACGAGCTTTCTCGGCACGAAGCTGCGGGTGCGCCGCCTCGGCACCGACGGCAGCATCGCCCGGGCGGTCGCGCTGCTCGAGCACTGGGATGCGCGCGTCGATGCGATCGGCCTCGGCCTGGTGAAGGACAGCCGGCACGGCGGCGCGCCCCGGACCGTCGACCGCGACAGCGCGCGCCTGCGCCGCGCCGCGACCCGGGCGCCCGTGACGACCGGCGTGCGGCTGGGCGACATCTTCCTGGAGTGGGCGGTGCGCCGGGCCCAGGAGCAGCTCGGCCACTACTTCGACAACGCCAACGTGCTGTTCTTCTCCGGCATGGCCCACGACAGGCTGGCGACGGCGCTGTCGGAATACACCCCCAATCTGTGGTTCGCGGACCCGGTGCTGCAGTTGGGCGTTCCCAAGCTGCTGACCTCGCTGGACGCGCTGCATCTGTACGCCCGCGGCGCGCACCAGGTCCTGGCCTGGGTGCCGCCCAGGGTGGTGTCGGCGCCGCTGCTGAAACAGTGGTCGCAGCTGGTGCTGCGCAAGGCCCTGAAGAAGGCGACCGTGGTCGTCGCGCCGGTGCACGAGCTGGACGCCTTCGGCCTCGAGGAGCTGGCCGGCAAGACCGTCGTCACGGCGACGGTCAACGACGAGCGCATGGCGCGCTTCAGGGACAAGGGCGTCGCCATGGTGGTCGACGGCTCGACGACGATGCACGGCCATGTCCTCGCCCCCGACCTGCTCGACGCCATGATCCTGGCCGCCACGGGCAAGGCGCCCGACGCGATCCTCGAGGACGACTACCTCGACACCATTGCCGGCCTGCAGGCGCAGCCGCGCATCGTCTACCCCAACGGGTTTCGGCGGACGAACCGCTTCGCCTTCGTGATCCATCCCCTGTCGCAGGAATATTTCAAGGTCGTCAAGCCGGTCGAGATGCTGTCGCGCGTCTCGCCCCCGGTGTTCATGGACTCGCTCGAGAAGCTGCTGGCGTACGCGCCGCCGTTCGTCTACTCACGGGTCGAAGGCATCCGGTCGCCCACCGGCGTGGAGGCAGAGGGCTGGCTGATCTCGGTGGGCGGCACGCCCAAGGAGATCATGAGCCACAGCCCGGAGTTCACCTATCGGCGCCTGCTCGCCGCCGCCGACATGGCCAGGCGGCTCGGCGCGCAGATCATGGGGCTGGGTGCGTTCACCAAGGTCGTCGGCGACGCCGGTGTCACGGTGGCGAGGCGCGCCTCGCTGCCGATCACCACCGGCAACAGCTACAGTGCTTCGGCCGCGCTGTGGGCCGCGCACGACGCGCTGCTGCGCCTGCGCCTGGTCACGCCGGGCCGCGCGAAGGAACGGGTGCCGTTCAAGGCGATGGTGGTGGGCGCCACCGGCTCGATCGGCGCGGCATGCGCGCGCCTCCTGGTGCGCGCTGCCGAAGAAGTGACGCTGGTCTCGCCGGAGACCGCCAAGCTGCTGGCGCTGAAGGAATCGATCCTCCTGGAAACGCCCGACGCCAGGGTGATCCTGTCGGCGCGCGCCGACACGCACATCGGCGCGATGGACATGATCGTCACCGCGACCTCGGGTGCGGGCAAGAAGGTTCTCGACATCATGAAAGTCAAGCCCGGCTGCGTCATCACCGACGTCGCGCGCCCGCTCGACCTGCCGCCAGAGGAGGTCGCCAGGCGTCCGGACGTGCTGGTGATCGAGTCGGGCGAGATCCTGCTGCCGGGCGCGGTCAAGATGAAGAACATCGGCCTGCCGCAAGGGGTGGCCTACGCCTGCCTCGCCGAGACGATCGTGCTCGCGCTCGAAGGCCGCTTCGAGAATTTCACCGTCGGCCGCGCCATCGAGTGGGAGAAGGTGCGCGAGATCTACAAGCTCGGCATCAAGCACGGCATGAAACTGGCCGCAATCTCGGGCGTCAACGGCGTGTTGACCGACAAGGACATCGCCCGCGTGCGCAAGCTCGCGCTCGCGGCGCGCGCGCGCCAGGCCGCGCCGGCGCCGCGCAGGAGGAAAAGCGCATGAAAGCACTGAGCGGACTGGACGGCGCCTTCCTCCATCTCGAGACGCCCGAGACGCCGATGCACGTCGGCTCGTTGCACCTGTTCGAACTGCCGCCCGGCTACCGCGGCGACTTCCATGCCAACATCAAGCGGCAGATGAAGTCGCGCATCCATCTGGCGCCGGTCTTCACGCGCAAGCTCGCGCCGATGCCGCTGCAGTTCGCCAATCCGGTCTGGGTCGAGGAAGACCGGGTCGATCTCGACTACCACGTACAGCGCGTCACGCTGCCAGCGCCCGGAACGCAGGCCCAGCTCGAGGATTGCGCCGGCCGCCTGCACTCGGAGCTGCTCGATCGCGCCCGCCCGCTCTGGCGCCTCTACGTCTTCGACGGTCTCGAGAGCGGCCAGGCAGCCTACTACATCAAGGTCCATCACGCGGTTCTCGACGGCCAGGCCGGGGTGCTGCTGGCCCAGGCGCTCTTCGACGTGAGTGCCAAGGCGCGGCGCATCACGCCAGGCGCCCTCGCGCAGGGCGAGCATCCGGGACTGGTGGCGCTCGCCGCGGCGGCGCTCCGGCACGACGCGGGCCAGTACATCAAGCTCCTGCGCCACCTGCCCGATGTCGTGACGACGCTCGCCAGCCTGTTCCGTGCCGCGCCCGGCGAGGTCAAGGGCCGGCTCGGGCAGAACTTCTCGTTCGGCCCCAAGACGGCGCTCAACGTCCCGATTGCCGGCGCGCGCGGCTTCGCGGCGCTGTCGATTCCCATCGCCACGCTCAAGGCGCTGGGGCAGGCCCACGACGCCAAGCTCAACGACATCGTGCTGGCGCTTTGCGGCGGCGCGCTGCGCCGCTACCTGGCAGGCCACGGCGGCATCCCGAAGAAGCCGCTGATCGCGTCGATGCCGATCTCCCTGCGCAAGCCAGGCAACGCCGAGTTCTCGACGCAGGCCACGCTGAGCCTGGTCAACCTGAACACCGACATCGCCGATCCGCTGAAGCGCCTGCGCGCCATCCGCGACGCGGCGGCTGCCGTCAAGGCGCTCGCGCAGCGCGCCAAGGGCGTGATCCCGACCGATTTCCCGTCGATCGGCGTGCCCTGGGTGCTGCACGGCCTGGCGTCGCTCTACGGGCGCTCAGGCATCGCCGGCGCCATGGCCCCGATCGCCAACGTCGTGATCTCCAACGTCGCCGGACCGCAGGTGCCGCTTTATGCGGCCGGTGCCCGGATGACGACGTACTGGCCGCTGTCGATCGTCGAGCACGGCTTGGGGCTCAACATCACGGTGATGAGCTACGCGGGCGCGATGGGTTTCGGGTTCACGACGGCGCGCAATGCCGTGCCCGACGCGCGCGCGCTGTCGGCGGCGCTGCTGGAGGCGCTCGAAGAGCTCGTCGAGCGGAGCCGGCCGGCGGCGCGCAAGAAGACGATCCGAGGCCAGCGTTCGAGCCGCGCTGCGGGCGCTCGCTAGAGAGCTCGGCGGTTTTCGCTCTCTTCAACGGATCGTCATTGGGATCGACGTAGACTGCACTTCATCGACGGCGCCTATCGGCAGCGGCCGCAGGCGGGCAAGACCCGAGGACGGCGAAGCACCGGTCGACGCGCCCATTGCGGCCCGGCCGCACCGCCGCTACCGTTCCAATCGGCCTGTTCGTTCGTTGCAGGCACAAGTCGGGAGCCGAGTGTTGACGATGAAAGCCGCTGTCCTGCACGCACCGCGCGAGGCGATGACGATCGAGGACGTCGTCATCGCCAAGCCGAAACGCCGCGAAGTCCTGGTACGCACCGCCGCCGCGGGGCTGTGCCACAGCGACCTGCACTTCATCGAGGGCGCCTACCCGACGCCCATGCCGGTGGTGCTGGGGCACGAATCGGCTGGCGTCGTCGAGGCGGTCGGCGAGGACGTCACGTACGTCAAGCCCGGCGATCACGTCATCTCGTGCCTGTCGGTCTTCTGCGGCCACTGCGAGTTCTGCCTCAGCGGCCACCTCTCCATCTGCCAGACGCCGGAGGTGAAGCTGGCTCCCGGCGTCGCCCAGCGGCTGACGTGGCAGGGCCGGCACCTGAACCAGTTCCTCAACCTGTCGTCGTTCGCCGAGCAGATGGTGGTGCACGAGCACGCGCTCGTGAAGGTGCGCGACGACATGCCGCTCGACCTCGCCAGCCTGATCGGCTGCAGCGTCGTCACCGGCTACGGCGCCGTCGTCCACACGGCGCGGATCGAGCCGGGCTCGACGGTCGCCGTCTTCGGCGCCGGCGGCATCGGCCTCGCAACGATCAACGCGGCGCAGATCGCCGGCGCGGCAAGGATCATCGCGATCGACAAGGATCCGTTCAAGCTCGCGCTGGCGCGAACCTTCGGCGCCACCGACGTCGTCGATGCGACCGAGGGCGATACCGTCAAGCGCGTCGTCGCGCTGACCGGCGGCGGCGTCCAGTACTCGTTCGAGTGCATCGGCCTGAAGGCGACGGCGGAGCAGAGCTTCGCGGCGCTGCGCTCGGGCGGCACGGCGACGCTGATCGGCATGATCCCGGTCGGCACGAAGATCGAGTTGCACGGCGTCGACTTCCTGCGCGAGCGCCGGATCCAGGGCTGCATGATGGGATCGAACCGCTTTCGCACCGACATGCCCCGGCTGATCGAGTTCTACTTGCAAGGGCGCCTGCACCTGCAGGAGATGGTGTCGGCGCGGATCCGGCTCGCGCAGATCAACGAAGGCTTCGCGGCGCTCAAGGCCGGCGGCATCGCCCGCAGCGTCATCGTCTTCGATTCCTGAACCATCAAGCGCACCGCCCTCGCCGCCCTATCGCCGCGGCGGTGGCCTTCGCCGCCTCACCGACGGCATCGCCAGCAGAAGTTGGATCACGGCTTCCTTGCGAAGCGCACCGGGTGGCGCGCGAGGATCTCGGCGTCGAGGTAGATGTCGATGACTAGCGCGCGGGCACTGCCACGCGGCTGACCTCGTTCGCCCACGGCAGCATCAGCGTCAGCAGCAGCAGCTTGTCGAACTCCGGCGCGAAGCGATCGATGATCCGCTGCGGATCGGGGCAGCGCCGGTGATCGGTGATGAGGCCGAACTGCACGCCGCCGGCGTACGAGACGATGCTCACGCCGACGCCGACGTCGCCCGACGACGGCACCCAGAAGATGCTCTGGCGCAAGGTGCTGCCGCAGAGCACGATCGGCTCGGTCGGCCCGGGCACGTTCGTCATCACCGCGGTGGTCTTCTTCAGGAAGACGTCGGACAGCGCAGCCTGCAGCGGCTTGGTCAGCACGCCCGACACCGCGAGGAGCGCGTACGCGAGCAGCGGCTGGTAGCTGCCCTTCATCGCACGCATGCGCGCGCGCACCGCGTAGACGCGCTCGACCGCGTTGTCGATGCCGATCGGCAAGACGACCGGTGCCAGGCCAAACCGGTTGCCGAGTTGCCACGCCTCGCCCGGCGGACGCAGGTTCACCGGCACCAGGGCACGGATGTCCTTGCCGGCCGGGTCCTCGCCGCGCATGCGCAGGTAGGCACCGATCGCGCCTGCGGCGCACGCGAGCAGCACATCGTTGACCGAGCAGCCCAGGGCCTTGCCGAGCGCCTTGACGTCGGCCAGCGGCAGCGGCTCGCACCACGCCACGACCTTCCTGCCATCGAGCGGACCTTTGAGCAGGGTCGGCGAATCGTCCGACAGCAGCGCCAGCGCGGCGGCATCACGCACGACCCGGTAGCCGGCACGCGCCAGCTTGACCGAATCGTCGACCGACCGCTGCGGGTGGGCAAGGAATTCCATCGCCTTGACCACGCCGTCGCCGTAGAGGCCGATCGCCTTGACCGAGACGTCGGTGATCGGCCTGAGCACCGCGTCTGCAAGCCAGTCGCCGGCGTCGGGGTCCGGGTCGCCGTCGTGCGCCCGGTGCAGGTCGATGCCGCCGTCGGCGATCGAGAGCATGACCGAGTTCAGGGCGATGCCGTCGGCGATGCAATGGTGGATGCGCACGATCAGCGCGCTGCCGTCCTCGTAGCGATCGATCAGGTGGATCTGCCACAGCGGGTGCGCCGGGTCCAGCGGGGTGGCGGCGAGCTCGCTGGCTCGCGCTTGCAGTGCCGACCGCTCGCTCTGGCCGCGCTTGCGAAGCAGCCTCTCGCGGACCAGGTGACGATCGATGTCGAAGTCGTCGTCGTCCACCCAGGAGGCGAACAAGGCCTCCTGAACGACCTTCTGGCGAAAGCGCGCGTACGACAGCAGCCGCGATTCGAGGCGTTCGCGCAACGCGGCGGGTCGCAGTGCCGGCCGCAGCAGCCAGACGCCGACGATCATCATGAGGTTGACGCGGTTGTCCATGCGCAGCCAGGCCGTGTCGACGCGAGACATCCGCTCTGAGCTCCGGGTCATTCGGCATTGGACGATCGGTTGCTCCGGGCGGGACTGACGAAACGCAAAAAAAAGGCGCCCGGAGATGACGCCGCTCAAAGAGCCCGAAGCGGCAGGGGTGCCTACTGGTCGCTGACGGATCGTGGTTCCCAGCGGGGACCACGGTCGCGCCGGCGTCTTTGCTGTCGAGGAGTGATCGGAATGGACAAGATCTGGCTGAAAAACTACCCGCCCGGCCTTCCGGCCGAGGTGGATCTGAACGAGTTCTCCTCGCTGAAGGACGTTCTCGAGCACAGTTGTGGGCGCTTCGGCGCGCTGCCGGCCTACAGCAACATGGGCGCATCGATCAGCTACGCTCAGCTCGATCGCTTCAGCCGGGACTTCGCGGCCTATCTGCAGCACACGCTCGGGCTGGAGCGGGGTGCCCGTGTGGCGATCATGCTGCCCAACCTGCTGCAGTATCCGGTCGCCCTGTTCGGCGTGCTGCGAGCGGGCCTGGTGGTGGTCAATGTCAACCCGCAATACACAGCCTCGGAACTGGAGCATCAGCTCAAGGACTCGAGCGCGACGGCGATCCTGGTGCTCGAGAACTTCGCCCACACGGTGCAGCAGGTGCTCGACCGCAATCCCGGGCTCGAACTCGCCGTCGTCACGACGGAAGTCGGCGACATGCTGCCGATGCTCAAGGAGGTCCTCACCAACGTCGTCGTCAAGTACGTGAAGAAGATGGTGCCGGCCTGGAAGATCCCCGGTGCCACCGAGTTCAATTCAGCCCTGCGCGCCGGTCATGCGCAGCATCTCGACGACGTGCCGCTGGCGCACGCCGATACGGCCTTCCTCCAGTACACCGGCGGCACGACCGGCGTCGCCAAGGGAACCGTGCTCAGCCACGGCAACCTCGTCGCCAACCTGCAGCAACTGGGGGCTTGGATCGCGCACGATCTCGACCAGGGCAAGGAGGTGTTCGTCTGCCCGTTGCCGCTTTATCACATCTTCGCGCTGACCTCGAGCCTGATGTACATGAAGATCGGCGCGCACACCGTGCTGATCACCGATCCGCGCAACATGGAGGGGTTCCTCCACGACCTGCGCAAGTACCCGTTCACGACGATGATCGGCGTCAACACGCTGTACCGCGCGCTGCTCGACGCGCCCGGGTTCGGCGACGTCGACCTGCGCGGCCTGAAGCTGGCGAGCGCCGGAGGGATGGCGGTCCAGCGCGTCGTCGCCGAACGCTGGGCCAAGGCCACCGGCGTGCCGCTCATCGAAGGCTATGGCATGACCGAGACCTCGCCGGTCGTGATCTCGAACCCGCTCGACATCGACCAATGGACCGGGACGATCGGCATGCCGATCCCCTCCACCGATGCCGCGGTGCTGGACGACGACGGCAACGAGGTCGCCATCGGCGAGGTCGGCGAGATCAGCGTGCGCGGGCCGCAGGTCATGGCCGGCTACTGGAATCGCCCCGACGAGACCGAAAGCGCATTCACACGCGACGGCTGGCTGCGAACCGGTGACATGGGCTGCATGGACGATCGCGGCTGCTTCAGGATCACCGACCGCAAGAAGGACATGATCATCGTCTCCGGCTTCAAGGTCTTTCCGAACCAGGTCGAGGATGTCGTGGCGATGCATCCCGGCGTCGCCGAGGTCGGCGCGGTCGGCGTGCCGGACGAGAGGTCGGGCGAGGTGGTGAAGATCGTCGTCGTCCGCAAGGACCCGGCGCTGACCGAGCAGGCCTTGCTCGAGCATTGCCGCCAACACCTGACCGGGTACAAGATCCCGAAGATCGTCGAGTTCCGGACCGAGCCGTTGCCAAAGTCGAACCTCGGCAAGATCCTGCGTCGCCAGCTGCGCGACGCGCCGGTCGCGGCTGGTTGACCGCAGGCGACGGCGGCCGCCGACTCGGGCGGCGGGGTGCCGGCACCGTGATGGCGCCGGCGCTTCGCCTCAGAACCTGTACCAGAGGCCGAGCGAATACGTGATCGGCTTCAGGTCGATGGTGGTCTTCACTTCGACCGGGACGGGCACGCCCGGAATCGTCGCGATGGCATCGACGTCGCTCTTGACATCGAGGCGGGTGACCGACGCGAACAGCCCCCAGTCCTTGCGCACCGCGTAGTTCAGGCCGGCCTGGACGGCCCAGCCGGTCGAGTCGCTCATCTCGAGCTTGCTGGTCTGCAGGCTCGAGCGGACGCCGGTGAACTTCGTGTAGTTCACTCCCGCCCCGACGTAGGGTCGCAGCGTGTTGGCCGGGTCGCCGAAGTAGTAGTTCAGCAGCAGCGTCGGCGACACGTTCTTGGCCGACAGCAGGTTGTCGCCGAGCGCGGCGGCCGCGCCGGTGCCCTTGGCCTTGATTCGCGGCGGGATGCCGAGCGCAAGCTCGACGCCGATGTTCGGCGTCAACGTTCGCTCGACGACGAAGAGCAGCGTCGTCGCGTTGCCGGTCTCGGCATCGGCGCCAGCTGGGAAGACCGGCGGCGTGGCGCTGAGCCCGTTCGAGCTCGAGTGGGTCGTGTAGCGCGTGACGCCGAGCTTGACGACGTTGTCCTGGGCCTGCGCCGCGGTGGCGGCCAACGCGGCGACGATCGCCGCGGCGAGGATTCTCTTGTTGAGCTTCATTTTCATTTCTCCGTCCGCGTTTCTCGAAGTCGCGAACCATCGTCGCCCTCCGACAACGAGCCGCATTGACTGGGATCAAATCCGGGCTCGAATCGCGCCCGGTTGCTTTGCGTCAAGAGAGTCGACGGGATCGCTCTGTACGGTTGGGTGTCCAAACTCCCGAGAAACGCCATGGCCACCCGAGCGACCCCCTCTTCCAAGAAAGCGACGGCGACGCGACGGCGCGCAGCCGGCGTTGCCCGTCCGCCGGCACGACGCAAGACAGCGGCGAAGGCGAAGCCCGCCCGCAAGGCGCCCGCCCTTGGCGCGGCCGGCAGTGCCGTGCGCGCCGGGGTCGTCGAGCGCCTGAAGGCGCTCACCGCCCTCGAAGGCGAGATCGCGCAGCTCAGCCGGGGCGCGGTGGCCGAAGCGCTCGCGGTCGCCGGAATCACGGCAACGGAGGTGACGGCGATCCTGCATGACGTCGTCGCCGGTGCGATCGAGGCCGCTGGCCGGGCCGGCAGCGAGCTGACGGTGAGCGTCAAGGGTGTCGCCAAGGGCGCGATCGCCGGCGTGCATGACGCGCGCGGCAACCTGACCCGGGCGGCTGGCACGATCGTCAAGACGGCGATCGCCCAGGCGAGCCGGATCGGCGCCGAAGCGGGGCCGGTGGCGCGCAGCGCGCTCGACGGCATCCGCGAAGGCGCGACCGAGGCTGGCACGAATGCCGTCGCCGTCGTCAGCGCAAGCGTCAGGAGCGCACTGTCGGCAGCGAGCGACATCAGCGCCCTGGCGGTCGAGGCCGTTCGCCAGGTCCTGGTCGGATCGGCCGAAGGCCTCACCGAGGTTGTCAAGGCGCATCGCGTGGCACCGAAACCTGCACGCGCCGGAGCCAAGCGCGTGCGGCCGGCGCGAGCGTGAACGCCGTGCAGCGCGGCTCACGCGTTGCGCGCGACGCGTGAGCCGGAGCGACGCGCGCGCACCATGGGCCCACGCGTCCGGCTCCGCGGCTCCGATCTGCGCGGCGTGGCGCGGCTCGCGACCGATGCGACCTCGGGGCTGACCGATCTGGTCGAGGCGATGCACGAACGCATCGCCCGCGGCCCGGGGCTGACGGCGCCGGACGTGAACGGACGCGCCGGCGGCCTCGGCGGCGTCGTGTACAAGACGATTCGCGGCGTCACCCGCGTCGTCGGCGGCAGCATCGACTCCCTGCTCGGGCTGCTCTCTCCGGCATTGCCTGCCGAGGATCACAGCCCGGAGCGCGAGACGATCGTCGCTGCCTTGAACGGCGTGCTCGGCGACTATCTCGCCGCCACCGCCAACCCGCTCGCCACGACGATGGCGCTGCGCCGAGACGGGCGTCCGCTCGATCTCGAGTCCGCGGCGCTGCAGGCGCGCCTGCCGACGGCCGGCCGCCGCCTGCTGGTGCTGGTGCACGGCCTGTGCAGGAGCGACCTTCAGTGGTTGCGCCGGGACCACGATCACGGCGCGGCGCTCGCTCGCGACCTCGGCTTCACGCCGATCTACCTGCACTACAACAGCGGCCTGCACATCTCGATCAACGGGCAAGCCATGGCGAATCAGCTCGAGCGCCTGACCGACCAGTGGCCACGACCGCTGGATCGCTTCGTGCTGCTCGCGCACAGCATGGGCGGCCTGCTGGCGCGCAGCGCGCTCCACTACGGCAACCAGGCCGGCCACCGCTGGCCGTCGCGGCTGGGCGATCTCGTGTTCCTCGGCACGCCGCACCAAGGTGCGCCGCTGGAACGCGCCGGCCATTGGATCGACATCGTCCTGGGCGCAACGCCGTATGCGGCGCCGTTCGCACGCCTCGGCAAGCTGCGCAGTGCCGGCATCACCGACCTGCGCCACGGCTATCTGCTCGACGAGGACTGGATCGGACGCGATCGATTCGCGCCCGCTCGGGCGCCGCGACATCCCCTGCCGCTTCCGGATGCAGTGCGTTGCTACGCGATCGCGGCGAGCCTGGGTCGAGAGGACGGCGATCTGAAAGACCGCCTGCTCGGTGACGGACTGGTGCCGCTGGCCAGTGCGCTCGGCCGCCACCCCGATCCCGATCGATCGCTGCGCCTTGCCGAGGACCGGCAATGGATCGGCTACGGCATGAGCCACCTCGACCTGCTCAGCGATGCCGGCGTGTACGCGCGACTGCGGCAGTGGCTGGCCGGCTCAGGGCCGCGCCTGGAATCGGATCGCGCCTCGGCCGGTCGCCCATGACCGGCTCGGCCGCCGCGGTCCTCGCGCACCTGAAAGCCGTCGACGCCGAGCGGCAGCGCCGTGCCGCGCTCCCGGGGCTGAGCGCCAGGGTCGTCGCGCTGAAGCGATACCAGCAGCAACGCTTCGCGCACACATACGCCGACTTGCTGCTCAGCACGCGCTACGGGGCCGCGTCGCGCTACTTCCTCGACGAGCTGTACGGTCCGAAGGACTTCGCCCGCCGCGACGACCAGTTCGCGCGCGTGGCGCCGGCCATCGCTCGGCTGTTCCCGAACGAGCTCGCGGAGACGGTCGCAACGCTGGCCGAGCTGCATGCGCTGTCCGAGGCCCTCGATACCGCGATGGGCACGCAGCTCCCGCACGAGCGGATCGATGGCGTCGATTACGTGCGGGCCTGGCGCGGCGTCGGCCGCGCCCAGGACCGCGAGCGCCAGATCGAGCTCACGCTCGGCATGGCGGCGCACCTCGAGCGAATCACGCGCCTGCCGCTGCTGCGCCACAGCCTGCGCTTGATGCGCGGGCCGTCGCGCGCCGCGGGCCTTGCCGAGCTGCAGCGCACGCTCGAGACCGGATTCGACACCTTCAGGAAGATGAAGGGCGCGCAGGAGTTCATCGCGATCATCGGCTCGCGCGAGCGCGACTTCGCGGCCGCGCTCTTCGCGGCCCGCCCCGATGACGCCGCCGACCCTTCCTCGATGGAACGCGCCCTGGCCAGCCTGCCCACGGGGTGACGGATTCACGAGGCGATCCGGATGCGGGTGGCCCGTTCAAGGCCAGGCGTCGCCGGCCAGGATCAGGCTCGCCTCCAGCGTGAACCCGCCGAGCGACAGCCGCGCTACGAGCGCGTCCGCATCGAGGCATGCGAACCGCGCGACCTCACCATCGCGATTGCACGGCTCGACCCCCTCCGGCACTCGCACCGTGTACACGTCGATGTGCTCGACCATGTACCCCTCGGCCACGGGCCGCCGGATCGTGATCGGCTTGCCGCGGCGCAGGTCGAGCAGCATCGCGACATCGAGCCCGGCCTCTTCCCGAGTCTCGCGCGCGAGCGCGCTCTCGACCGTCTCGCCCGCCGCGACCTGACCGCCCATCAGCGTGTCCCACTGGCCCGGGTCGGTCGCCTTGTCGAAGGCGCGTTGCTGCACCCACACACTCTGGCTGTCGAAGGTGTAGCCGACGAGGTGCACGGCGCAGGTGGTGAGGCCGAGGACGCGCACGACGCTGCGCTCGACTGCCGCGACCGCACGCTCCTCGGAGTCGACGACTGCGAGCGACTCGTCGCGCCAGCGCGCGGCGAGGCCGGCGTCGCGCAGCCACGCGGCGATCGCCGCCAGCGACGCCGTCGCGGTCGAGTCGACCTGCCAGCCTCCGCCCTTTCGGCGGATCGGCAGCCCTGCAGCCGCCATCCGATCTCCGATCTCGCGCTCGATCGAGCCGACGAACACCGATCTCCTATCGACGTCGAGATGCAGCGCCTCGCGAGGCCGAACCGGCGCTTGGTTCGCAGCAGCGCGCGCGCGAGCGAGCCAGTCGCCGCGACCGCCCTCGCCTTCGCTCACGCGTCCTTCCCGTCGAGCAGCGCGAGCAGCCCCGCCTCGTCGAGGATGGCGACGCCGAGCGCCTGCGCCTTGTCGAGCTTCGAACCGGCTTCGCTGCCGGCGACGACCCAGTCGGTCTTCTTCGAGACCGAGCCCGCGACCTTGCCGCCGAGCGACTCGATCATCTCCTTGGCATCGTCGCGCGTCAGCGTCGGCAAGGTGCCGGTGAGCACGAAGGTCTTTCCGGCGAGCGGCCTGGGCGTCGCGTCGCCCTCGCCTTCGCTCTCCGGCCACGCGAAGCCGGCGGCCAGCAGCGCGTCGATCACCTGCTGGTTGTGCGCTTCGGCGAAAAAGCCGCGGATGCTCTCGGCGACGATCGGGCCGACGTCGGGCACCTCGAGCAACTGGGCGACGTCGGCGCGGCGCAAGCGCTCGATGCCGCCGAAGTGGCGTGCGAGGTCCTTCGCCGTCGTCTCGCCGACCTGGCGAATGCCCAGGCCGTAGAGGAAGCGCGCGAACGTCGTCTCGCGGCTCGCGGCGAGATTCGCGACCAGGCTGGCCGCGCTCTTCTCGCCCATGCGCTCGAACGCTTCCAGCCGCTCCTGCGTCAGCGCGTAGAGATCAGGCAGCGACGCGACGACGCCGGCATCGACGAGCTGGTCGACGATCTTCTCGCCGAGCCCTTCGATGTCGAGCGCACGCCGGCCGGCGAAATGGAGGATGGCGAACTTGCGCTGTGCGGCGCAGAACAGGCCGCCCGTGCAGCGGTGGTCCACGCCTCCCTTCTCGCGCGCGACGTGGCTGCCGCAGACCGGACACGCGTGCGGCATCCGGAAGTTCGGGACGTAGCTGCGGCGATTCACCTCGACCCGGCCGACGACTTCCGGGATCACGTCGCCGGCGCGCCGCACGATCACCGTGTCGCCGATGCGCACGCCCTTGCGACGCACCTCGAACAGGTTGTGCAGCGTCGCGTTCGAGACCGTCGTGCCGCCGACGAACACCGGCTCGAGCTTGGCCACGGGCGTGAGCTTGCCGGTGCGGCCGACCTGGATCTCGATGTCGTTGAGCCGCGTCGTCCGCTCCTGCGCCGGATACTTCTGCGCCACCGCCCAGCGCGGCTCGCGCGACTTGAAGCCGAGCCTGTCCTGGAGCTCGCGGTCGTCGAGCTTGTAGACGACGCCGTCGATCTCGTACGGCAAGCTCTCGCGCCGCCTGGCGATCCGCTCGTGGAAGGCGACCAGCCCCTCGGCGCCGGCCACGCGCTCGTGGAACGGGCTCGCGGGCAGGCCCATCCTGTCGAACGCATCGAGCAGGTCCGTCTGCGTCGGCGGCGCGGTCCAGCCATCGACCTCGCCGAGTCCGTAGGCGAAGAAGCTCAGCGGCCGCTTCGCGGCGTTCGCGGCGTCGAGCTGACGCACGACGCCCGCCGCCGCGTTGCGCGGATTGACGAAGACCTTCTCGCGCTTGTCGCCACCCTCGATGAGCTTCCTCTGCCGCTCGTTGAGTGCCGCGAAATCGTCGAGGCGCATGAAGACCTCGCCGCGGATCTCGACGACGCGCGCGGCGACGCCCTTCAGTCGCTTCGGAACGGCCGCGATCGTGCGCACCGTGTGGGTCACGTCCTCGCCGGTCTCGCCGTCGCCGCGCGTCGCCGCCTGGACGAGCGCGCCGGCCTCGTAGCGCAGGTTGATCGCCAGCCCGTCGAACTTCATCTCGGCGGCGTAGTCGACCGGCGCGTCGTCGGCGCCGAGGCCGAGCGCCTTCCTGATGCGGGCGTCGAACTTCTCCGCGCCGGCGGCGCTCGGGTCGGTCTCGGTGTTGATCGACAGCATCGGCACGACGTGGCGAACCGGCTTCAGCCCGTCGAGCACCGCGCCGATGACGCGCTGCGTCGGCGACTCCGGCGTGACGAGCTCGGGGTGCTCGGCCTCGATCGCCTGCAGCTCCTGGAACAGCGCGTCGTAGTCGGCGTCGGGGAGCTTCGGCGCGTCGAGCACGTAGTAGGCGTGCGCGTGGCGGGCGAGCTCCTCGCGCAATTCGGCGGCGCGGCGCGGCGCGTCGCTCGCCGCCAGCGTCTTCTTCACCGACATCGCGCTCGTGACGTCAGCTGAACAACCGGCGCGCCGACGCCGTCCCGGCCGCGAGATCGCGCGACTCGAGCGCCGCGTAGAGCTTGCCGAGCTCGGCGCCGATCGCGTCGAAACCGGCTTCGCTCAGCGGCCGCTCGTCGTCGTCGACGATCGCGGCGTCCATGCCGACGGCGAGCGCCTGCGCCGCCGCCTGCCAGGCCTTGAACGGCTCGGCCAGCGGATCGGTCTGCGGCACGTCGAAGGCCAGCGTCACGTCGCGCACGGCGGCGCGGTCGGGCTCGTCGGCGAGCGCGGCCTGCGAGTCGAAGGTCAGCGTGAGGACCGGCGGTGCGCCCTCCTCGGCCGCAGGATAGACGAGCCGGCCGGCGACGACGCCGGGCACGAAGCCGTGCCGGCGCGCGTGCTGCTGGATATAGCCGACGCTCCACGCTGCGCCGCGCGCGTGCAGGTGCACGGCGAGCTGGCCGTCGTGCTGCCCCGCGAACGCGTCGAGCTCGCGCGCCCGCGCCATCACGTCGAGCATGTCGGGTGGATCGATGCTTGCGCCGATCGCCTCGGCGAAGGCCTGCATCCGCTGCACGAACTCCGAGTACTCGATCTCGTTGAGCGCGCCGGTGCGGCTGGCGAGCTGCACGCCGGCCTGCAGCTCGCTGTAGCGCTCGCCGGCGGCCAGCGCACGCCACTGGCCGCTCTCGACATCGAGCCCTTCGACGAGGACGAGCTTGCTGCCGACGTGGCGCTTCGACGGCAGGTGCGCGAGCGCCGCGTCGCCGCCGATGGGCGCGTCGAGCTCGATCGGCACGAAGGCGTCGATCAGCGCGTCGAGCGGGACCGGCAGCCGCTTCGACAGCCGCCGCGCCAGCACTGCCGCGCCTGCGTCGCCGCCGCCGTCGAGCGCGGCATCGTCGTCGGTCGATTCGCCTTCGGCCGACGACGGCGCGTCCGCGCTCGGCTCCTCGCGGATGCTCGGCGTGGCACGCTTCGGCCCGGCCCGTCGCGCCTGCCACGCGCCGTGGGCGATGACGCCGGCCAGGACCACGCCGCCGAGCGACGCCAACGCGATCGTCAGGGTGCTCACGACAGCCTCAGGCGGCCTCGGCGAGTCGCATCGCTCCGGGCATGTCGACGGTGACGATGCGCGACACGCCCTGCTCCTGCATCGTCACGCCGATCAGCTGCTCGGCCATCTCCATGGCGATGCGGTTGTGGCTGATGAAGAGGAACTGCGTCGCCTTCGACATCTCGGTGACGAGCTTGGCGTAGCGCTCGGTGTTGCTGTCGTCGAGCGGCGCGTCGACCTCGTCGAGCAGGCAGAACGGCGCCGGGTTGAGCTGGAAGATCGCGAACACCAGCGCGATGGCCGTGAGCGCCTTCTCGCCGCCCGAGAGCAGGTGGATCGAGCTGTTCTTCTTGCCCGGCGGCTGCGCCATCACCTGCACGCCGGCGTCGAGGATCTCGTCGCCGGTCATCACGAGCTTCGCGGTGCCGCCGCCGAAGAGCGTCGGGAACATCCGTCCGAAGTGCTCGTTGACCTTGTCGAAGGTCGAGCCGAGCAGGTCGCGCGTCTCGAGGTCGATCTTCTTGATCGCGTCCTCGAGCGTCGCCATCGCCTCGCCGAGGTCGGCGCTCTGGGCGTCGAGGAAGCCCTTCCTCTCGCGCGCGACGCCGAGCTCCTCGAGCGCGGCGAGGTTGACGGCGCCGAGCGCGTCGATGTCGCGGTTGAGCGCGTCGATGCGCGACTGCAGCCCCGACAGCTTGACGCCGCCCTCCTCGATCGCGCGGCCGATCGCGTCGCGGTCTGCGGCTGCGGCCTCGAGCTGCTCCAGGTACTGCGCGCCGCCGAGCCGTGCTGCCTGCGCCTCGAGCTGCATCGCGATGAGCTTGTCGCGCAGCGGCTGGAGCGCCTGCTCGTGGCCCATCCGCGCCTCGTCGGCGCGCCGCAGGCCTTGCGACAGATCGTCGTAGAGACTGCGCTTTTCGCCCAGGCGCTGCTCGTGATCGAGCCTGGTCGCGAGCGCGGTCTGCAGCTCCGCTTGGGCGGGCTCGTCGGTGAGCTGGCCGAGCTCGTCGACCAGCGCCGCGTCGCTCGCGCGGTTGGCCTCGAGCTGCTCGCGCGCCGTGATGCGCGCGCGCTCCAGCTCCTGGCGGCGCGACGCGAACGCGCGCTGCTCGAACTGCACTTCCTGGACGCGCCGCTCGAGCGCGCGCCGATCGTCGCGCGCGGACTCGAGCGCCGCGGTCGAGGCGAGCAAGGCCTCGTCGAGATCGGCCTGACGCTCCTGTGCGACGCCGAGCTCGCCATCGAGCGCCTCGAAGCGGGCTTCGCTCGTGCGCCGGCGCTCGGAGAGCTCGCCGAGCTCGGTCTCGACGGCGTCGCGCTCGACGCCGAGCTGTTCGCGGCGCAACGTCGTCTGCTCGGCGAGCTGCGTCAGGCGCAGCAGCTCGACATGCTCGCGGTGACCTTGCGACTGCAGGTCGGCCGCCTCGCGCTGGCTCGCCGCCAGATGCGCCGCAGCGTCGGTCGCAGCCGCTTCGGCGCGCACGAGGTGGCTGCGCGATTCCTCGGCGACGAGTGCCTGCGCCTTGGTCTGCCGGTGCAGGTTCTCGATCTCCTGCGCGCGTGCGAGGAGGCCCGCCTGCTCGGAGTCGGGCGCGTAGAAGGCGACCGCGAACTGGCTCACCGCGTGGCCCTCGCGGGTCATGATCACTTCGCCGTGGGTGAGGCTGGAACGGGCGGCGAGCGCCGCGTCGAAATCGTCGGCGGTGTAGACGCCTTCGAGCCAGTCGCCGAGCAGCGCGGACAGGCCGGCGTCGCCGAGATGGAGCAGGTCGGCCAGGCGCGGCAGCGTGCGGTGCGACGACTGCGTCGCCGCTGCAGGTGGCGTGAAGAACGCGAGGCGTGACGGCGGAGCATCGGCGGCGAAGGCGCGGACGGTGTCGAGCCGGCCGATCTCGAGCGCGCCGAGCCGCTCGCGCAGCGCCGCCTCGAGCGCGGCCTCCCAGCCGGTCTCGATCCGGATCCGCGTCCACAGGCCTGCGAGCGACTCGAGGCCGTGGCGCGAGAGCCAGGGCTTGAGCTTGTTCTCGACCTGGACCTTTTCCTGCAGCGCCTGCAGGGCCGCGAGGCGCGCGTTGAGTTCGGCGTGCCGCCGGCCCTCGTCGTTGACGCGGTCCTGGAGGCTCTTGCGCGCTTCGGCGAGCGCCGGGATGCGCGTCTGCCAGTCCTGAACCGTGGCGAGAGCCGCCGCGTGGCGTGCGTCGGCCGCGGCGGTGCGCTCGCGCGCCTGCTGCAGCTCGGCCGGCTCGATCGCGACCAGCCCCTTGGTCTCGACGACGAGGCGCTCGCGCCGAGCCTCGGCCCGGGTCCAGCGCTCGTCGACGCCCCGCGCTTCCGCGGCGAGGACCTGGATCTGCTGCTGCACGGCCGAGACCGCACCGCGCTGCTCCTGGCTGCGCGCCTGCGCCTCGCGGAGCGCCGTTTCGACCTCGGTCGCGGCGCCGCTGGCCGACGCGAGATCGACCGCGAGCGACAGAGCCGTGGCCTCCGCCGCCTCGATCTCGCCGCCGATGCGCTCGTGTTCGGCGCCGGCCTCTGCATCGCGCGCCCGCCACGACGCGCTCTGCGCCTCGAGCTCGACGCGCTGGCGTGCGAGCCGCTCGCGCCCGGAGGCGACGTAGCGGATCCGCTCCTCGAGGCGGCTGACCTCGAGCGCGGCCTGGCCGAGCATGCCTTGCGCGGCGTGGAGTGCGTCGTTGGCCTCGTAGTGCGTCTGGCGGATCGCTTCCAGCTCGACCTCGGCTCGGCGCAGGTCGGCGCTGCGCGATTCGAGCGCGGTCGTTGCCGCGATCACCGCCTGGCCGACGCGCTCTTCCTCGCGCGCCGCGTCGCGGTGCTTCAGGAACCAGAGCTGGTGCAGCTTGGTCTGCGCCTCCTGCTGCATCGACCGGTAGCGCCCGGCGACCTCGGCCTGGCCCTCGAGCTTCTCGAGGTTCCCGGTCAGCTCGCGCAGGATGTCGTCGACGCGGGTCAGGTTCTCGCGCGTGTCCTTCAGGCGCGACTCCGTCTCGCGCCGGCGCTCCTTGTACTTCGAGACGCCGGCGGCTTCCTCGAGGAACAGGCGCAGCTCCTCGGGCTTGCTCTCGATGATCCGCGAGATCGTGCCCTGGCCGATGATCGCGTAGGCACGCGGGCCGAGGCCGGTGCCGAGGAACACGTCCTGGATGTCGCGCCGGCGCACCGGCTGGCCGTTGATGTGATAGCTGCTCGTGCCGTCGCGCGTCAGCACGCGCTTGACGGCGATCTCCGAAAAGCGGTTCCACGGGCCGCCGGCGCGAGCCTCGGTGTTGTCGAAGGCGAGCTCGACGCTGGCGCGGCCGGCGGGCTTTCGCAGCGTCGTGCCGTTGAAGATGACATCCTGCATCGACTCGCCGCGCAGCTCGCTCGCCTTGCTTTCGCCGAGCACCCACCGCACCGCATCGATGATGTTCGACTTGCCGCAGCCGTTCGGACCGACCACGCCGACGAGCTGGCCGGGGAGCTGGAAATGGGTCGGTTCGACGAACGACTTGAAGCCCGAGAGCCGGATCGAGTGAAGACGCATGAGAGGGCGGCGGAGGACTGCCTAAGCTATTGATTTAATTGGCAAAAATCGGGCCCCAAGGCGCGCGAGATGCGGCCGGATGATAGCATCGCGACCCACCCCACCCGAGCAGTCGCCGCACCGTCCCGCCATGGTCACCAAGCCCCGTACCAACGCCCTCGGCTCGACCCGCGTCGCGCCCCCGGTCGCACCAAGCGCGCCGCAGCAGCACCTAGACGTCTTCGACAACCCGAGCCCCGGCCGCGACTACGTGATCCGCTTCGAGATCCCCGAGTTCACGTGCAACTGCCCGCTCACCGGCCAGCCCGACTACGCGCGTTTCACGATCGACGTCGTCGCCGACAAGCTCTGCGTCGAGTTGAAGAGCCTGAAGCTCTACTTCTGGAGCTATCGCAACGTCGGCGCGTTCCACGAGCAGGTGACCAACGCGATCCTCGACGACATCGTCAAGGCGACCAAGCCGCGCTTCGCGCGCATCACGGCGCACTGGAACGTGCGCGGTGGCATCTACACGAGCGTCGTCGCCGAGCATCGCAAGAAGGGCTGGAAGGCGGCGCCCGCCGTCGACCTGCCGGCGCCCGCCGCGGCCTCGTGACCGCGATGCGCCCCGTTGGTTTCTGGGCAAAAGTGCCGCGCCGCGTCCCGGCGGGCTTCGCCCGGAGACGTTTTCGCCACGACCCGCTCCCTACAATGCGAGCGTTTTGCCCGGACGCCCCATGACCCACCCGCTGCAAAGCACCATCGAACTCGCCTGGGACGCCCGCGCCTCGCTGGAGCCGGGCAACAGCCCCGAGATCCGCGCCGCGATCGATTCGGTCATCGCCGCGCTCGACGCCGGCGAGATCCGCGTCGCCGAGCGCAAGGGCGTCGGTGAGTGGGTCGTGAACCAGTGGGTGAAGAAAGCGGTACTGCTCAGCTTCCGGCTGACCGAAAACCGCTTCATGCAGGCCGGCGAGCTCTCGTTCTTCGACAAGGTCGAGCCCAAGTTCGGCAGCGCGAGCGAAGCGGCCCTGCGCGCCAGCGGCGTTCGCGTCGTCCCGCCCGCCGTCGCGCGCCGCGGCGCGTATCTCGCGAAGAACGTCGTGATGATGCCGAGCTACGTGAACATCGGCGCCTATGTCGACGAGAGCACGATGATCGACACGTGGGCCACCGTCGGCTCGTGCGCGCAGATCGGCAAGAACGTGCACCTCTCGGGCGGCGTCGGCATCGGCGGCGTGCTCGAGCCGATGCAGGCCAACCCGACCATCATCGAGGACAACTGCTTCATCGGCGCGCGATCGGAAGTGGTCGAAGGCGTGATCGTCGAGGAGAACTCGGTGATCTCGATGGGCGTCTACATCAGCCAGAGCACCAAGATCTACGACCGCGCGACCGGCCAGGTGAGCTACGGCCGGATCCCGGCCGGCTCAGTCGTCGTCAGCGGCAACCTGCCCGCGGCCGACGGCAGCCACAGCCTTTACTGCGCGGTCATCGTCAAGCGCGTCGACGCGCAGACGCGGGCCAAGACGAGCATCAACGAACTGCTTCGAAGCTAAAGGGAACCCCGAATGAGCGCCGGCAACATGGAACGCGTCCTCCGACTGATGTCGGAAAAAGGCGCATCCGACGTGTACCTGTCGGCCAGCTCGCCGATCCTGATCAAGATCAACGGCCAGCTGCTGCAGCTCTCCGACCAGCCGCTGACGCACGCGCAGCCGCGCCAGCTGCTCGCCGAGCTGCTGACGCCGAGCCAGCTCGAGGAGCTCGAGGACACGGGCGAGCTCAACGTCGGCGTCGGCCTTGCCGGCGTCGGCAGCTTCCGTCTCTCGGGCTTCAAGCAGCGCGGCACGATCGCCGCGGTCTTTCGCTGCATCCCGTTCGAGATCCCGACGCTCGAGAGCCTCAACGTGCCGTCGATCCTCAGCACCCTGGTGCTCGAAAAGCGCGGCCTGATCCTGATGGTGGGCGCGACAGGCGCCGGCAAGAGCACCACGCTCGCCTCGATGCTCGAGCAACGCAACCAGCAGATGGCCGGCCACATCCTCACGATCGAGGATCCGATCGAGTTCCTGTTCAACAACAAGAAGTCGGTCGTGAACCAGCGCGAGGTCGGCCGCGACACGCAGACGCTGCAGATCGGCCTGAAGACGGCCCTGCGGCAGGCACCGGACCTGATCATGATCGGCGAGATCCGCGATCGCGAGACGATGACGGCGGCGATTTCGTACTCGTTGTCCGGCCACCTCGTGCTCTCGACGCTGCACGCCAACAACAGCTACCACGCGCTCGGCCGGATCCTGTCGTTCTACGCGCCGGAAGCGCGCCCTGCCCTGCTCGCCGACCTGGCGGCGGGCCTGCGCGCCGTCGTCTCGCAGCGGCTCGTGCGCAGCGTCGCCGGCGGCCGCATGCCGGCGGTCGAGGTGATGCTCAACACCAAGCTGATCTCCGAGTTGATCGAGCGCGGCGACTTCAGCGGCGTCAAGGAAGCGATGGAGAAATCGCTGGCCGAAGGCTCGCAGACCTTCGAGCAGGACCTGGCGCGGATGATCAACGGCAACATCATCACCCGCGACGAAGGCCTGGCCTACGCCGACTCGCCGACCAACCTGATGTGGCGCTTGTCGAACGACATGTCGCCGGTGTCGCGCATCGTGGCAAAGAAGGAAGACGAGAGCGATCAGCCGAGCTTCACCGAGATCACGATCGACGTGCGTCCGGAAGAGACCGTCGGCGTCTCGCCGAACCTGCGCCGGTTCTGAGCCGGCCCGACCCGCGCGGCGCCGATGTCGGCGACCCTTCGCCTCGCCGAGCAGCTGATCGCGCGCCGCTCGGTCACGCCCGACGACGCCGGTTGCCAGGACCTCATCGCCGA
>JBBRZP010000033.1:0-26286 GCA_038236565.1 Burkholderiales bacterium
CGGCGCGAGCCGAAAGGAGCGCGTCGTGCTGTGGGAAATGACTGGCAGACAGGCCCGGTCGGCTGCTCGACACTCGGGAGGCGCCGCACCGGCGCGACGCTGCACGCCACTGCCCATGCCGACACGCCCCGACCTGCGCGAGCACTTCTCGATGATCCGCGGCTTCCAGCTCGCCGACGCCTTCACGCTCGGCAATGCGGCGTGCGGCGTCGCCGCGGTGCTGATGGCGATGCGCTATTCGCTCGACCGCGACGTCGGCGACCTGCTCGTCGCCGCTGCGCTGGCGCCGGCGGCGTTCATCTTCGACGTGCTCGACGGCCGCGTCGCCCGCTGGCGCGGGACATCGTCGGCGCTCGGGCGCGAGCTCGACTCGCTCGCCGACGTGATCTCGTTCGGCGTCGCGCCGGCGGCGCTCGCCTATGCCTGCGGCATGACCGGCTTCTGGGACGGCGCCGTGCTCGTCTACTTCGTCTGCTGCGGCGTCTCGCGGCTGGCGCGCTACAACGTCACCGCCGAGACGCTGTCGGCGGGCAGTGACAAGGTGAAGTACTTCGAAGGCACGCCGATCCCGACGAGCGTCGTGCTGACCGCTGTGCTCGCCTGGGCGGTCTGGCAGGGCCGCATCGGCGACGCCCTGCCCGGAGGCGCCTGGAGCCTGCCGGGTGGACAGCTGCACGCGCTGGCGTTGATGTTCGCGCTGTCGGGGACGCTCATGGTCAGCAAGACGCTGCACATCCCGAAGCTCTGACCGGACGCCGGCGGCAGGGCCGCCGGTGCGGCACGATCAGGCGCCGGCGCCGTCGTCCCGGCGCGCGGCCTTGTGGATCAGCCCGGTCGCCAGCATCTCGGTCGCGACCGAGCGGTCGAGCGTGGAGCGCGACAGGCCCGAGGTCTCGTAGTGCAGGTTCTCGTAGATCGTTGCCGTGGCCGGGTGCGCGCCGAGGATGGCGTCGCGCGCCGATTCCGGCAGCTCGACCTGGAGCGCGGCCTGGATCTGATGGACGAGCGCGAGGTACTGGTCGGCGCCGACCTCGACCGGGCTGGCCTCGACGCGCTCGAGCAGCCGGGCGAGCGCGATCAGGGTTTCAAGGCGGGTCCGCAGCGAAGTGGCGGAGGACGTGGAAGGGGTGGACATGGGATGCGCTTTCCGCCTCGCGTTCGCGAGACCATGGCTCACACCTGAGGTCGCACCCGGCGACTTCAAGGAGAACCAGTTCACACTCGGACGCCTGCGACAGGCTGCGGCCGCAGTGGTCTGCACGGCGACGTCGAAGAGCTGCTGCCCGGGCGGCGTCGGGCTCGACAGGCCGCTGCGATCCCTGCGTCGGCGCTGTCTTACCGGCGTCTCCCTGCTTGTCCCACGTCCCCCGTGATCAAGGGACCCTAACGTTGTAGATTCACGGGCGGGCGAACCGCCTCCTCACGAACAGCTGCGAGAACTGCCATGGCCACGATGACCTCCGAATCCCCGACGCCAAGCGCCACCAACGACAAGACCGGCGACGACGCGCAGACCGCGGTGCAGCGACTGCGCGACCAGGCCGACGCCGTTGTGCAGCGGATCCAGCCGCGCATCACCGCCGTGTCCACGTACGTCCGCGAGGAGCCGACCAAGGCGCTCCTGATCTCCGCTGCGACCGGCGCGGCGCTGATGGGCCTCGTCGCCCTGATCGTCAAGGCGAGCAGCCGGTCCGAGACAGTGCCCCGCCAAGCCCGCGCCGCCTCTCTCGCCACATCGACGATGGCCGCGATCCGCCAGGCCGCGCTCGACCTCGCCGACCGCGCCCAGACGATGGCGTCCGACGCACTCGATGCGGCGCATCAGCGCGCCGCCGGCGCGCTCGATTCCGCCCAGCGGCGGGCGTCCAGCGTGCTCGACGCGGCCAAGGCGCGCGCCGACGACGCCTTCGACGCGACCAAGCAGCGCGCCAGCGACACCTACGACGCGCAGCAGAAACGCGCCGCCGAAGCGCTCGACGACGCGAAGAAGCGCGCCCGTGCCGGAGCCGCCGACCCGATGGGCACCGCCAGCGAGGCTTGGAAGGCGGTCCGCGAGCAGGCCCAGCCGATGGTCGACAAGGTCCGCCCGCAGCTCGACGCGATGGCCAGCTACGCCAAGGAAGATCCGGCCAAGGCCGCCCTCGGTGCCGCCGCCGCGGCCGCGCTCGTCATCGGCCTCATCGCGCTCGTGCGCCGCTCGCAGGACGACTGAGGACTGCGGCCCGTCGAGGGCCTGACGTAGCACGGGCGGGCAGGCGCCGGCCACCGCGCCGACGGAGATTGGCGTGGTCACGCAGTTGAAACGCCGCTCCTGTCCCCGCGCCCTACCCGTCCTGCTGCATGCGCAGCACGCGCGCCTTTTCCTCGGCGCGCGCGTCGTCGACCACGCGCAGCACGCCGGCGACGTCGACCGGCGCGAGATCGCCTTCAAAGCGGCCCGTGAGCAGCGTGCCCGGCTGCAACGCGCCACCGGTGTAGTGCGACCAGATCTCCTCGCCGTACTGCGTCTTCAGCAGCTCCGGCGCGAAGCGGCCGAAGAAGTTGGCGAGGTTCTGGACGTCGCGCAGCAGCATCCGCTGCGCGTGGTTGTTGCCCGCGGCGTCGACCGCCTGCGGCAGATCGATGATCACCGGCCCGTCGGCAGCGAGCAGGATGTTGAACTCCGACAGGTCGCCGTGGATGACGCCGGCGCACAGCATGCGCACGACCTCGCCGATCAGCGTCGCGTGATGACGGCGCGCATCGTCGGCGTTGAAGTCGACGTCGTTGAGGCGCGGCGCGGCGGCGCCGTCGGCGTCGACGACGAGCTCCATCAGGAGCACGCCGTCGTGGAAGTTAAAGGGCTTGGGCACCCGCACGCCGGCGGCGGCGAGGCGATAGAGCGCGTCGACCTCGGCGCTCTGCCACGCCGCCTCCTGCGACTCGCGGCCGAATTTCGTGCCCTTGGCCATCGCGCGCGCCTGGCGCGAGTTCTTCACCTTGCGGTTCTCGGTGTAGTCGACCGCCTGGCGAAAGCTGCGCTTGTTCGCTTCCTTGTAGACCTTGGCGCAGCGCGTCTCGTCGCCGCAGCGCACGACGTAGACCATCGCCTCCTTGCCGCTCATCAGCTGGCGCACGACGGCGTCGATCAGGCCTTCCTCGAGCAGCGAGCGCAGCCGCTTCGGCGCCTTCAAGGCGACCCCGCCGGAGACGCGCCGACGAGCCATCCGGGCGCCGGCCAGTCCTGCAGCTCGGCGACGCGCCGGATCACCCACTGTGCCTCCGGCGCCGACACCGCGACAGGCTCGACCCGCAGGCCGTCGAAGCAGCGCCTGAGCGCATCGTCGCTCGCGTCGGGATCCTGCTCCTGCGCAGCGAGGAAGGCGGCGGTGTGCAGCGCGAGGTCCTCGCAGAGCTCGTAGCGCTGCTCCATCTGCTCGCGCGGCACGAGCGGCCGGCCGCGCGCCGAATGCAGGGCGAGGAACGAATCGGGCACCAGGGTCTGGTTGTGGTCGTACATGAGAGGACGAAGGAGAGGGGCGAAGCCTACCGGATCGACCCGGCACGCTCGTTGCCGCGTCCATGCGACCCACGTTCCGAGACTCGACCATGCCCGCGCCCCACCCGTCCAAGACCAGCCGCACGACCGTCGCCCAGGACGGAGAGAAGGTGCCGCGCCTGCCGCACGAGCACGACGAGTCGTCGGACAGCGGCACCGGCGCGCCGCGCGACGTGATGCGTCAGGCCAAGAAAGACCTCGACTCCGGCAAGCGACCGACCGATCGCGGCGAGGCGACCGACGCCGCCTACCGCCGGCAGAAGAGCTGAACCGTCAGCGATCGCGCGGCTCGCGCATCGCGTCGCGCGCGGTCGCGTAGCCGTGGCCGTAGCTCGAGCTGCTCGGGTGGAAGCCGTCGGACGCGAAGTGCGTCTTCTTGCCCTGGCGCAGCCGCTCGCCGTGCTCCGGCGCAGAGAAGTCGACGTACCAGACATCGTGCCTGGCGGCGCTGGCCGCGAACACGCTGGTCGCGGCGCGCGAGCGCGACGCCATGATCCAGGCATAGGGCAGCGGAAACAGGGGCGCCAGGCCGATGTTGGGCGGTCCGAGCCAGACGGTGCGGCGGGCGACCTGCTTCAGCGCGAGCATCAGCTCCTCGCACGCCGCCGCCAGCTCGGCGACATCGGTTCCGCGGACCACGTCGTTGCCGCCGAGGTGCAGGACGGCGACGTCGAAGCGCCTGCCGTCGGCGGCGCATTGCCGCGCCTGCGCGAGCGCGTCGGCCACGTGAGCGCCGGAGCGGCTGATGTTGACGATGTCGGAGTCGGGGAAGTCGGCGGCGAGGCGGCCGGCGATCGAGTCCTCGGGTCGATGCGCGCCGACTCCGACGCCGGTGCTGTCGCCGAGCACGAGGATCGCGTGCGCGCTCGCCTCCTGTCGCCGCTCGTAACGTTGGCTCGACGCTGCCAGCGCACGCGAGCGCCCGATGCCGCGCCAGAACGCGAGCATCCGCATGGCAGCGGCCGATGCGACGAGCAGCGGCACGATGACGGCGGACTTGCGCAGGACTGACGAAGCGTTCACGGCGATCTCTCCCCGACGCCGACCGGTCGGGGCACGCGTCGTGCCCGTCGCGGCAGCCGGCGCCGGTCGCCGTATTCTCCCGCTCCATGCCGACCGTGTCTCGCTCGCGACTGATCGACGTGCTGCGCGGAACGCTGCGGGAGACGAACGGCGTCGATGCTGCTTGGGAAGGCGGCAGCGCGGCCTTCGGCAGCGACGATGCGCTCTCGGACGTCGACGTCGTGGCGGTCGTCGCCGATGATGCCGTCGACGCGACCTTCACGCGGATCGAGTCGGCACTCGACGCGCTGTCGCCGGTGACGCTGCGCCACGACGTCGCGGCAACGGTCGGCTTCGCCCAGAAGTTCTACCGGCTGCGCGACGCGGGCGAGTTCCTGGTCGTCGACCTGGTGCTGATCCGGCGCAGCGATCCGCTGCTCTTTCGCGAGGTCGAGCTGCACGGCCGCGGGCCGACGTGGTTCGACCGGCACGGCATCCTCGTCGAAGCGCATCTCGATGCCGCGACCGACGGCGCCCTCGCCGCCGAGCGCGTGCCCGCGCTCGCCAGTGCCTTCCCGATGTTCCAGCACATCGTCGCCAAAGAGCGGCTGCGCGGGCGGGCGGTCGACGCGCTCGCGTTCTACCAGTCGATGACGCTGCGCCCGCTCGCCGACGCGCTGCGCCTGCTGCACTGCCCCGAGCGACGCGTCTTCGGCCTGCGCTACCTGTCGCGCGACCTCCCCGCGGCGGCCTGCGCCCGGCTCGAGGCGCTCGCCTTCGTGCGCGACCTCGACGATCTCGGCGCGAAGCACGAGGAGGCCCGGCGCTGGTTCGACGCGTGCATCGCCCGCCTGCAGTCGCTTGGACCGGGCAGCGGCCTCGCGAGCGACTGAATCACCCACCGACACACGGAGAGCCCGCAATCATGTCCAGAGTCAAGGTCAGCAGCCTCAGCGTCTCGATCGACGGCTTCAGCGCCGGCCCCGACCAAAGCCCCGACAACCCGCTCGGCGTCGGCGGCACCGGCTTGATGACGTGGGTCTTTCCGACGCGCACCTTCCAGCAGATCCACGGCGCCGGCGGCGGCGAGACGGGCGTCGACGACGACTTCGCCGCGCGCGGCTTCGCCAACGTCGGCGCCTGGATCCTCGGCCGCAACATGTTCGGCCCGATCCGGGGACCCTGGCCCGACGACGCCTGGAAAGGCTGGTGGGAACGAACCCGCCATACCACGTGCCGGCCTTCGTGCTGACGCACCACCCGCGCGCCTCGATCGAGATGGAAGGCGGCACGACGTTCCATTTCGTCACCGACGGCATCCACGCCGCGCTCGACCGCGCCAAGGCCGCGGCGGGCGGGAAGGACGTGCGCATCGGCGGCGGGGTCGCGACGATCCGCCAGTTCGTGCAAGCCGGGCTCGTCGACGAGATCCATCTCGCGATCGTCTCGGCGCTGCTCGGCACGGGCGAGGCGCTGCTCGCCGGCATGGACCTGCGCGCGCTCGGCTACACCTGCACCGAGACGATGGGCACGGCTCGTGCGATGCACGTCGTCCTGACGAAGGCGCCGCGCTCCGCGTCGTGAGCGACCGCCGACGCGCGCCGGTCAGCGGGCGAGGAAGTCGCGCACGAGCTTGATCGTCGCGCGCGGGTTCTCTTCCATGATCCAGTGGCCGGAGTCGGGAACGACGCCGGCGGTCACGTCGTCGGCGGCGGCCCGCATCACGACCGCCATCGATCATCTGGCTCCCCTCCGAACCGGGGGGTCGAAGGCGCGAACCGCGACCGATACTGCGCAACCTCAACGAGGTCATCCCTTTGAACACAATCATTCGCGCCGCCACTTGTCTGATGCTGTCGTCGCTGGCGGCCGGCGCCCACGCCTCGACGGACTTCAACGTCCGCGCCGTCCTCGACAACGGCGACTACGTCGCCGGCACCGTCACCGTCGACACCGCGAGCGGCACGGTCGTCGGCGAGAACGCCACGCTCTATCGCAACGGCGCCGTGCTGTCGACGTTCGGCGCACCGACCGGCCAGGGACCGTTCTCGGTGCCCGGCCTGGCGCCGTCGTACCTGTTCCCGAGCCAGGGCTCGAACAACTTCCTGTTCGTCGGCGCGGTCCCCGGCGCGTCGCTCGTCGGCTACTCGGGCAGCGAGCTGTGCTCGACGACCAGCAGCGTCCACTGCGCCACCAGTGACCTGTTCTCCGGCGGCCTGTTCCTGGCCAACGTCACGCAGGGCATCGTCGCCCGCGCGAGCAACGACATCCGGACGTTCGCGCTCGCGGCGACCTTCGAGAACGGTACCCGCGTGTCCGGCTCGGTGACCATCGACACCACGGTCGGCTACGTCCTGGACGAGCATGCATTCCTGTACGCGGCCGACACATTGCTCTCGGAGTTCAGCAACCCCATCGGCCAGAACGTCTTCGCGCCGAGCGGCCTGAACCCCTCCTACCTGCTGCAGAGTCTCGGCACCGGCGGCTACCTGCTCAACGTCGCGGTGCCGGCGGCGTCCGTCGTCGGTTACGGTGGAGGCCTGCTCTGCGCCGTCGATACCGGGCAGGGCTGCGCCTTCAGCGACATCTTTCTCGGCGACGTCGCCTCGAACGCGCTGACCGGGAGCCTGACCATCGCCGCCGTCCCGGAGCCGTCGACGTACGCGCTCCTGGTCGCCGGCCTGACAGCGGTGGGCTGGCACCGCCGCCGCGCGCGCGCAGGCCGGTCCGGCCGCCGCGACGACGGAGCCGGCAACTAGTTGCCGCGGGGGCCGAGGCCCCGCAGTTGCAGGTGGGCCGGGACGGCCCCCGACGGCCTCAGGTCTCCGGCGGCACGCGGAACATCGCGTTCGCCTTCTCGCGCGCGTAGCGGTAGGCGTGGAAGTCGATGCGCGGTTCGCCGTAGATCATCGGCACCTCGCTGCCGCGCCGCATGTAGAGCGCCATCAGCTCGTGCGCCGAGGCCGCGCTGCCCAGCCGCAGGAGCGCGTCGTCGACGAGCTCGCGCGCGCG
Organism: Burkholderiales bacterium; assembly: GCA_038236565.1. Lineage (GTDB taxonomy): Bacteria > Pseudomonadota > Gammaproteobacteria > Burkholderiales > Burkholderiaceae_C > Schlegelella_A. Next base: position 7,553 of record JBBRZP010000033.1, read on the forward strand.
GCCGAGGGCCGCCTCGGGACTCTCGAACTCGCCGCGGTCGACGCGACCTCCACCTTTGTCGACGTGGGCGTTGTCGATCGAGACGATGTTGTATCTGGCCATGCCCGATCTTGCGCCCAGGACCGCTTGCGCGCTTCCCGTCCGGTCTGTGTTCGTCAGCGTACAGACCGTGGGGACGCCAGGAGGTAGCTTCATCGCGATGCACGCACTGTTCACGATGGAGCATGGAAAGGCTGCGTACGGCGCCGACTTCGCGCTGTACCTGGCGGGGGTGGTCGCGATCGCCGCTTTCCTCATCCTCGCGGGCCCGCCTGGTAATGCACGCGAGTCGCTGTCGCTGGTCGCGTTCGGTCTCGGCGGCTGGACGATGGTCGAGTACCTGCTGCACCGCTTCGTGCTGCATGGCGTCCGGCCGTTCAAGCGCTGGCACGAGGAGCATCACCGGCGGCCGACGGCCCTGATCTGCGCGCCCACGATCTGCAGCGCATCACTCGTCGTCGTGCTCGTCTTTCTTCCCGCCTTCCTGCTCGGCGGCATCTGGGACGCCTGCGCGCTGACCCTGGGCCTGGTGACCGGCTACCTCCTCTACGCCATCACGCACCACGCGACGCATCACTGGCAGGCGAAGAGCGCGTGGCTGAAGGGACGCAAGCGCTGGCACGCGCTGCACCACCATCGCGAAGGCTCGGGCGGATATGGCGTCACCACCGCGTTCTGGGACCACGTCTTCGGCAGCGCCCCTGTCTCGAAGCCCTCGCGCTGACAACACCTTCGCCAGCAACCCCCGAGTCTCAGCGCCTGGCCTTCTGTTCGAATCGGGCCGAGAACGCCGACATGCGCGACCGGTTCTTGCCGAAGTCGAACAGTCCGAAGGAGGAGCGAGAGCGGTAGTCGATGCGCTGCGCCTGCGCATCGATCCTGAAATCGACCAGATCGCGGAACCCCAGTGGCGTGGTGAACACGGCCTCCAACGACAGGCCGTCGGCTCTCACGATCCGCGCCTCGGGGAATTCGGCCAGCGTGGCCTGGAGCAGGGCGAGGCCCTGCGCCGGGGTTCCCTGATAGCGCATCGGTCCGAAGTCGCCGTCGCCGAGCGAGTTCACGCAGTTGGTCGGCAGCATGCAGGCCAACGCGGCGCGGCCGGATTCAGCCGCAGCGTCGGAAGCAGGAGCCTGCGCATTCGAGGCACAGCCGAACAGCATCAGCGCGGCCGAGGCACCTACAGCGAATCGGCATGCTCTTCGAGACACGGTTTTCATGGTGTTGAACGCTCTCTCTCTGGATGCGAGGGCGGCGGCACCGTCAGCCAGATCTCGTTGCGCCGCATGAACCATGGGGTGAATGGCGGGTCGTAGCGCGACAGCGTCGGCTCGCCTGTCCAGACGACTTGTTCAGCCCGCAGCACCTGCTGGAGCCTGACCAGGTGTTCGTCATAGTTGCCCTGCGACCAGAAGCCTGAATACCGGATCACGGCGACCCGGCGGCCGGGCACGTCCCGCAACCGCACCCGCGGATCGTTCGGCTCGGGTGCCGAGGCCAGGGTCACCCCCTTGGGCAGGACGAACTGCACGACGTAGCCCCCCGCTGCCGCGGCCTGCGTCACCGGTGCCGTCATCTCGAGCTTCACGGGTGCGGCAGCCTGGGTCACGGGCGCGGTCATGTCGAACTTCCTGGCGCCCTGGTTCTTGCCGAAGATGTACCCGGCCAGGATCGGGAAAGCCTGGTTCCCGGCCTCGTCGGCCGGGCCGCTGACCAGCACCTCCGCGACGACATAGGGTGCGTACTGGCGAACCTCCGCCCCGTCCATCTGCCGGACGACGTCGTAGCTCGGTTCCTCGATGGCTTGTGACAGCAGGGGCATGGCGGCGATGAGCAGGCCGACCGACATCTTCAACATCGACGGTGATCTCCGGTCTTCGAATCGGGTGCAGCAGCCGATCTCGACGGCGCACCGAAGACGAGAGTGTGCGACGCTCGGGCGCGCCATGTTGCCGTGTGGGCATGGCAGCGTCCGCGCGGTCTTGCGCGCGTCGGGCGAGCGTAGAGTCGCGACCATGACCACCATCCAGCGGCTGCACGCCAGCTCGCGCTACAGCGAAGCCACCGTCCACAACGGCACCGCCTGGCTCGCCGGCCAGGTCGCCGATGACGCGACGCAGGACATCGGCGGGCAGACGCGGCAGGTGCTGGCGGCGATCGACGGGCTGCTCGCCGAGCTGGGAAGCGACAAGTCGCGCATCCTGATGGCGCAGATCTTCATCGCCGACATTGCCGACTTCGACGGCATGAACGCGGTCTGGGATGCCTGGGTCTCGCCTGACGGCAAGCCCTCCCGCGCAACCGTTGAAGCAAAGCTGGCCAGGCCGGGGTGGCGCGTCGAGATCGTCGTCACGGCCGCGGTCTAGCCGTGGCCGGGTTCCTGCGCATCACCTGACCGGACGGCGCGGCGACAGAATCGCGGCATGACCGCCCCAGTGTCCCTCGCCTCCCCCGCCGCCCTCGGCTTCGACGCCGCGCGCCTCGCCCGCATCGACCGCTTCCTCGCCGAGCACTATGTCGAGCCCGGCCGATTGCCTTGCGCCCTGCTCCTGGTGGCGCGCCGCGGCGAGATCGTGCACAGGAGCGTGCTCGGCCACGCGTCGCTCGAGCGTGGGCAGCGGCTCGCGGAAGACACGATCTTTCGCATCTACTCGATGACCAAGCCGGTGACGAGCGTCGCCTTGATGATGCTCGTCGAGGAAGGACGCATCGCGCTCGACGACCCGGTCGCGAAGTGGATTCCGTCGTGGCACGAACTCGGCGTGTATCGCGCGGGCCAGCCGGGCGTGTTCGCCACGGTGCCGGCGGAGGCGCCGATGCGCGTGCTCGATCTCATGCGCCACACCTCCGGCCTCACCTACGGCTTCCAGAACCGCACCAACGTCGATGCGGCCTATCGCACGCTGAAGCTCGACCCGTTCCAGGCCGAGAGCCTCGAGAGCTTCGTCGACGCCCTCGGCCGCGTGCCGCTCGAGTTCTCGCCCGGAACGTCGTGGAACTACGGCGTCTCGACCGACGTCGTCGGACACCTCGTGGCCCTGGCTTCGGGCCAGCCCTTCGACGTGTTCGTGACGAGCCGCATCCTGCAGCCGCTCGGCATGCACGACACCGACTTCCACGTGCCCGAAGCGAAGCTGGCGCGCTTCGCCGACTGCTACGTGCGCTCTGCCTCGGGCAAGCTCGTGCCCACGCCGGGGCTGAACGATTTCGCGAAGCCGGCGCGCGCGCCTTCGGGCGGCGGCGGCCTCGTCGGCACGGCCGCCGACTACCTGCGCTTCTGCGAGATGCTGCGCCGCGGCGGCGAGCTCGACGGCGTTCGCCTGCTCGGCCCGAAGACGCTCGCGCTCATGCGCATGAACCATCTGCCCGGCGACCGCGACATCGCCGACCTCGCCCCGACGGGCATGTTCTCCGAGGCGAGCTACCAGGGCATCGGCTTCGGCCTGGGCTTCGCGGTCGTCACCGACCCAGCGCGCTACGGCATCGCATCGTCGCCGGGCGAGTACTCGTGGGGCGGGATGGCGTCGACCGCGTTCTGGGTCGACCCGGTGGAGGACGTATGCGCCGTGTTCATGACGCAGCTGATGCCGTCGGGTGCCTATCCGATCCGGCGCGAGCTGCGGACGATGGTGAACTCGGCGATCGTGGATCCGTCGCGCAGCGCGGGCGACGTCCGCCTATAGCGGCTGCGCCGGCGCGGCCGCGGCGCCGGCCAGCTGCGGGCCGAGCACATCCTGCGGCCCATAGCCGCGGTTCACGTCGAGGCCCGTCACATGCCAGTCGTGCGCCGGCAGTGCGATGGGGTGCAGGACCCGTTCGTAGGAGCGCATCGGCCACACGACGCCGAAACGCCGCGAGTGCTCGAAGGTATCAACCTCCGCGACCGCTCCCTGGGTGCCTGCGAAACCTTCCAGCGTGAAGCGCACACGCCGCATCAGGCTGTCACTGCGGTCGATGAAGAGGGCGATGCGGTCGGACGCGGAGCGCCCGAGACCCGGAGACAGCCAAGCCTCGAGCACGTCGCACGATCGGCCGTCGACGGTTTCGGTTCCGGCGAGGCGCAGCGGCAGCTCACGGTCCGCGAGCCACAGCGGGCCGAGCAGGAACAGGTTGTAGCCCTCGGCCACGAGCGCCGCCGCCCGGTCGGCGGCGTCGTTCGTGTTGCGGACGCCGTTGAACCAGACGGCCACGTCGCCCGCCGCCCCGGCCGCGCCCGGCAGGCGCCGCCACACCACCGCCTTGCTTCCGCTCGCGCCGGTGTAGGCCTGTGCCGTCAGGCCCAGCTTCGGCATCAGCCGCTCCTGCGAGCGACCGCGGAATCCGGCATCCACGATCTCGGGCTGGACCCGATTGATCAGCGGCCGCCACTGCCCGTCGTACGAGATGTTGATGTCGTTCAGCTGCCGATACGCGGCCAGCCCGTGGGCTTCGGCGCTCTCGGCCAGCCGGCGTCGGGCGTTGCCGTCGGCGGGCGGCGCGGCGATCAGAGGCAGCGGCGTGCTGCATGCGGCCAGCCACGGCAACATGAGCGCGCCCAGGGCGGTGCGACGCGAAACAAGGGGGTGGGGCATGGAGGCTAGGTCCTGTAGTCAGGGGGCAGGACGATCGGGTCGGCCGATTCGAGCAACTCTTCGATCAGGGTCATCACCATCGCGCCCGACGCATGGTACGGGTCGAATTCGGGATGACCGAGACGCACCATCGGGTCGTTCTCGGACAGGTCGACGAGCGCCATCGACCAATTCGGGAATCGCGGCTTCGCGATCTCCTCGAAGAGCAGCATGTGCACGTCCTTGTGCCGCGGGTCGACGACGATCCGCTGGTAAAGACGATTGACCGCGCCGCGCTCACCTTCCAGCACCTGCAGGTACATCCCCTGGCCCTGGCAGAGCACGCCGCCGACGCCGTCGGCAGCGTTGCGGGCCTGCGCCTTCTCCAGGATCGAGGCCGTCACCGTCGTCGTCTGAGGGCCCACCGCGCGGCTGACGTAGAGAAGCCGGACTTGCATGCATCGTTCCCGTGCGCTGACTGAAGTCCGATCTTAGTGCGCACGCTTCGCCAATGCCGGGATCGCGTGTCCTTTTCGAGCGACGGAAGCGTCGCGCGTGGCAGCTGCGGCGCAGGGTGAACGAGCGCCGATCATCGCGGTCCGCTCGGCCGCTGCGACGCGCCCTCAGCGCGCGACGTCGTGCTCGCGCTGCGGGTCGGCCTGGTTCGTCGACACCGACCGGAGCTCGGACACGAGCGCGGCGAAGGCGCTGTTCGCCTCGAGGTCGCCCGCGCCGGTGTCGGGCGCGGACTCTTCCGCAGGCGGTGTCCAGGACGTGTCGGCGACGCGCGGCGCGTTCCGGCCCGACGCCGCGTTGGCGGCGCGTATCGCGATGAGACGGTTCGACTCGACGATCAGCGCGTCGCGGGTCTGGGAATCCATGTAGTAGCGGTGCATAGGACGAATCTGTGGGACGACATGGCCACGGTACCGAGCGCCGGCGACCCGACCCGTCCGCCTTCGCCACCGGCGCGCGTCGGACAAGACGCCATCCGGGCGGCAGCGGCGGCGAGCGAGAATTCCCTCACGATCACGCGTCGACCCCAGGAGCAAACCATGTTCGATCCAGGATTGATGACCGGCCAGCGCATCCTCGTCACCGGCGGCGGCACCGGCCTCGGCCAGGCGATGGCCGAGCAGTTCCTTCGCCTCGGCGCCGACATCGCGATCTGCGGTCGCCGCAAGGACGTCTGCGACGAGACCGCCGCCGCCTGGCGCACGCAGTTCCCCGAGCGCCGCATCGACACCTTCAGCGTCGACATCCGCGACGCGGCCGCGGTCGAGGCGATGGTCGAGTCGCTCTGGCAGTCGGGCGGTCTGACCGGCCTCGTCAACAACGCGGCTGGCAACTTCGTCGCGCCGACCGAGAGCCTGTCGCCGCGCGGCTTCGACGCCGTCGCCGGCATCGTCTTCCACGGCTCGTTCTACGTCACGCAGGCGATCGGCAAGCGCTGGGTCGCGGCCGCGAAGGCGGGCGAGTGGACGACGGCCGAGCCCTGCCGCAACGTGATGAGCATCATCGTCACCTGGGTCGACAACGGCTCGCCCTACGTCGTGCCGTCGGCGATGAGCAAGGCCGGCATCGAGGTGATGACCAAGTCGCTCGCCGTCGAGTGGGCGCGCTACGGCATCCGCCTCAATGCGGTCGGCCCGGGCGAGATCCCGACCGAGGGCATGAGCAAGCGCCTCAACCCCGGCGAGGAGCCCGGCGCCAGGTCACGTGAGAGAAATCCGATGGCCCGCCCGGGCAAGATGAGCGAGCTGCAGAATCTCGCGACCTTCCTGATGGCGCCCGGCCGATGCGACTGGCTCACCGGCCAGAGCATCATGATGGACGGCGCCAACGCACTCGCCAACGGCGGCAACTTCTACGAGCTGAACGCCTGGAGCGACAGCGACTGGAAGACGGCGCGCGACCGGATCGAAGTGCAGAACGCGAAGGACAAGGCGCAGCGCTAATCGATGGGTCCAGGCGTTCGAAAGTCGCTCAACGCTTGCAGAGCGCTTCGACCATCGCCTTGGCGATGGCCTCGCTCGAATGCGGGTTCTGGCCCGTCAGCAGGTTGCCGTCGTGCTCGATGTGACTGAGCATGGGCAACAGCGCCGAATGAAAATCGGCGCCGCTGGACTTCATCGCGTCCTCGAGCAGGAAAGGCACGACGTCCTTGAGACCGGCCAGCCGTTCTTCGGTGTCGGTGAAGCCCGTGGCGCGCCGGCCCTTCAGGAACGGCTCGCCGCTGGCGCGCCGGGCGTTCACGAGCGCCGCCGGGCCATGGCAGACGGCAGCGATGAGCTTGCCGGCAGCATCGTGGCGAGCCACCATGGCCTGCAGCGTGGCGTCGTGCGCCAGGTCCACCATCGGTCCGTGACCGCCCGGAATGAAGATCGCGTCGAAGTCCTCGTCCTTGACCGACGCCAGCGTGACGCTGTTGCGCAGCGCGAGGAGCGCCGCCGACCAGGTCTTCTGCTGCTTTTCGCTCGGTTCCGTCTTCGGATCGAGCGGCACGGCGCCGCCCTTCGGCGAAGCCACCGTGACGGTGATGCCCGCTTCGGTGGCCGCCAGGTAGGGCACCGCAAACTCCTCCAGCCACAGGCCGGTGGGGTGGTCGGGCGCGAGTTGCGTGGCGCTGGTCGTGACGAAGAGGGCGTGCATGTCGATCCTGGAGGATGGGGTGGGCCGGGCAATCTATGACACGCGAGGGCGCCAGCGTGTCAGACGAGGGCGCGCGCAACAGCAGGCCCTGCCCTCGCCTGGCGAACATGATCAAGCGGTCGTGCCGGCCGAGGAGCCACGGCGTCACCGTCGCGCCAGACGCTCACTCGAAGCCCTGCGCCAGATGCGGCAAGTGGTCCTTGACGACCGCTTCCGCCGCCTTCGCCTGCAACTCGTCGCGTTGCTTCTTCCTGGCGTCCCGCCCCGGCAACCGCGCCATCCAGTGCTTGAAGCGAGCGAACGCGAGCGGGTGGAGCGTATTCATGCGGGCCATGGCCCCCGTGCTCGCGACCACGACCGCCGAAAACGGGGGCGCGTCGAGGAGCAGGTGAGCGTTGGGCGCCTGGACGACCCACAGGTCATCCTCGTCATCGCTCATGCGTATCGGGTGCGGATCACCGTCGACAGGCTCGCGCCGGAGGATGTCGACCTCGAATCCGTCCTGGTTGACCGCGCTGTATCGCTGCGACCGGCGAACCCTGAACGTCGGATCGACCTTTTTCAAGACGGCCAGCATGGACGTGTCGACACGGCTCAGCGCCGTCGCGAATTGCAGCCGACGGGACACGTCCCACAGCAGGTCGATATCCCGGGTCGCGACGGTCGCCGCGTCGAACATGACGCCGGCTTCGGCTTCGTAAGCGTAGAGCGCATGCGTGCCGACCACTCGGAAATGCTCGGCGAGCGAAGTGGTCGCCAGGCGTGACAGGAGGCTCGTCACGAGCGGATCGATGCGGCCGACCCGGAGCGCCCGGTTCAGGCGCTCCTGCTCGACAAGGGCTGCCTTGAGCCCGGAGAGGCGTGCGGTCGCCTCCGCCTTTCGGCGAGCGAAGCGGTCGAAGACGGCCTCCGTGTCGGAAGATCGGGGACCGAGGCTCTTCTCATTACCGGCGGCCGACGTGCGAATCAGGTAGCCGGTGTTCTTCCAGTACATGCCGCCCCGCACCTGAGCCGCCTCCGCCAAGGCCTCTTCGTGGGCCGTGAAGACAGCGATCGCGTCGATGTACTGGCGCTGTGCAGCGGGACGTAGCTGGAGCATCTTCGGTACGAGAGTAGAAAACTCTCTTTTATACCGAAATTCCTTCCATGACAATGACTTATGAGCCTGTTAACAGCGCCTTGACGTTCGTTTCGATGAACGCGCGGTCCTCCGGCTGGAAGGCCGGGTTGCCGGCCCGATGGCCCCACACCGCTGGAATCGGCTTCAGCTCGGCACGGCGCAGGTGCTGCATCTCGATGCGGTTGTCGTCGACCTGGAAGTACAGGTCGTGGTCGCCCGGCATGAGCAGCACGCGCGCCTCGATCGCCGCGAGCGCCTTGGCGAGGTCGCCGCCGTAGAGGTCGTTGGCGCTGATGTCGCCGCTGCGCCAGGTGCGGAACTGGGCGAGCAGGTCGGCCGGGTCGCGGCGGGCGAAGTTGCTGTCCCAGAAGCGCACCAGGTAGTCCTCGAGCGAGGTCGCGCCGAAGGTGCGCCAGAGCTCCTCGCGGTAGAAGGTCTGCGAGAGCGCCCAGCCGGCGTAGACGCGGCCCATCGCCTTGAAGCCGCGCACCGGCTTGCCGGTGAAGACGCCGTCGCGATAGGCGCTGTCGGCCATCAGCGCGTGGCTGGCGCCGTCGATGAAGACCTGGTTGTGCGGCGCGCAGCGCGCCGAGCCGCAGACGACGGCGATGCGCTCGACGGCCCGCGGGAACATCGCCGCCCAGTGGTACGCCTGCATCGCGCCCATCGACCATCCGTAGACCAGCGCGACCTTCTCGATGCCCCAGAGCTCGCGCAGCATGCGCCGCTGCACGCTCACGGCATCGAAGTAGGTGACGTCGGGATAGCCCCCGTCGGCGAACGGCGGCGTGTTCGAAGGCGAGCTCGACAGGCCGTTGCCGAGCAGGTCGACGATGACGATGAAGTAGCGCGACGGGTCGAGCGCGCCGCCTTCGGCGACCATGAATTCGATGTCGGCGTGCTGGGCGCTGTACGACGTCGGGTAGACGACGACGTTCGAGCGCGCCGCGTCGAGCGTGCCGAAGGTCTTGTACGACACGACCATGCGCGGGAAGACGCGGCCCGATTGAAGGACGACGTCGCCGGCCTGGAAGATCTGCGCTGCGGTGCCCATGAGTCGAGACCATTCTGACCGACACGAGCTCCGGTAGATTGCGGCAAGCTGCCCCTCCCGCCCATGACGTTCCTCTGGCCCACCTGGCTCTGGCTGATGCCGGCGCTGCTCCTGCTGCCGCCGCTCTACCTCTGGCTGCTGCGCCGGCGCGGCAAGCCGGCGTTGCGCTACAGCGGCCTGGCGGTCGTTCGCGAGGCCTCGGGGGGCGCCCCGTGGCGTCGCCACCTGCCGCCCGCGCTGCTCTGGCTCGCGTGCGCGGTGCTGCTGCTGGCCGCCGCGCGCCCGGTGGCGAAGCTGACGCTGCCGTGGGCACGGACGTCGATCATGCTGGCCATGGACGTCTCGCTCAGCATGCGCGTGAAGGACGTCCTGCCGACGCGGCTGGCGGCGGCGCAGGACGCGGCCAAGCTCTTCCTGCGCGACCTGCCGAAGGGCATCGAGGTCGGGCTCGTCACCTTCGCGGGGAGCGCGCAGGTCGCCCCGGCGGCGACGCTCGACCGCAGCGCGCTCGTCGCCGCGATCGACGCGTTCCAGATGCAGTACGGCACCGCCATCGGCAGCGCCATCGTGGTGTGCCTGGCCGAGCTGTTTCCGGAGCAGGGCATCAGCCTCGGCGACATGACGTTCGGCGTCCGGCCGGGCGGCCTGCGCGGCCGCGAGGGCAACGGCCGCAACACGGCGACGACGGCAAAGCCGATCCCGCCCGTCGCGCCGGGCTCGTATGGCTCCGCGGCCATCCTGCTCCTGAGCGACGGCCGCCGCACGACGGGCGTCGACACGCTCGACGCGGCGAAGATGGCCGCCGACCGCGGCGTGCGCGTTCACGTCGTCGGCCTGGGCACGGTCGACGGCGCGACCGCCGCGCCAGAGGGTCTCGCGATCTACATGCAGCTCGACGAGCCGACCTTGCGCGAGGTGGCGCGGATGACCGGCGGCGAGTACCACCACGCGGGCACGGCGGAGGAGTTGCGGAGCGTCTACCAGGACCTCGGGTCGCGGCTGCAGGTGCAGACGCGGGAGACGGAGATCACGGCGGTGCTGGCGTTGGTGGGAGCGGTGCTGGTGATCGCCGCGGTGGCGGTGTCGGGAGTCTGGTTCGGGCGGGTGGCCTGAGCGGCGCCGTCAGCTCGCCCGGGAAACGAGCCCGGAGGACATGGCGAGGAGCCGGTCGTACGTCAGCTCGCCCGGGAAACGAGCCCGGAGGACATGGCGAGGAGCCGGTCGTACGCGTCGCAGAAGTCCTGCGCTACCTCGAAGTACGGCAGCGCACCGGTCGGGAAGACGGTGAACTGCCAGTTCGGGCGAGCCTCGACGATCACCTTGCCGCGGTAGTCGGTGAAGTCGCCACGCACGCCGTGCGACATCCAGACCGGCATCCCGAGTTGCTCGTAGACGGTGTGGATGTCGGCGCTGAACAGGTTCGCCGAGAGGAAGTGCAACGGGGCGTGCTCCGCACCGACCGCTTTCGTGGTGAGCAGGTCGTAGGCCCAGAGCGCCTCGTCGATGTCCTTCGATCCCCACGTGCGACCCAGAAAATAGCGGATCACGCCTGGTTGGGTCAGCGCGCGGAAGACCGATCCTCCCCAGCCCGCACCGGGCCCGCGCAGCGCCTTGTACAACCAGCGCTTACCGCGGGTGCTGCCGGGCGCACCGCGCCACGGCCGCAGCCCCCTGAAGCCCGTGGGGCTGACGAGCGCGACGCTGCGATACCGTTCGGGTGCCTCCGCGGCGGCGCGTGCCAGGTACTCGCACGAAAGCGACAGGGCCAAGGCATCGATCGGCGCTGGCCCGCAGAGCATCCCGATATGCGCGGTGAACGCATGGACGGCATCGGTCATCAGGCGGGGCGTGTAGTCCCGGTCGCTGCGATCGGAGAAACCGTAGCCCGGCAGATCGACTGAAAAGACGGTGCGTGTCGACAGGTAGTGCTCGTGGAGCGGTCGCATTTCGGCCGCCGATGCCGACGCGTTGATGCTGTGAACAAGCAGCAGCGGCGGGCCATTTCCCGCGACATAGACACTCAGACGACCGGCGGGGCTCGCGAACTCGAAGCGCTCGCCGCTGACGGCGGCTGGCAGCTCGAACGTCATGCGCGGCGCGGGTGGGCCGGAGTCGATGCGCGTGGATGCAGCACGCACATCGATTGAACCGTGACATCGATTCCCACGACCAAACGACCCCGTCTATTCGATCTTGATGTTGGCGTCCTTGATCACCTTGCCCCACTTGGTGATCTCGGCGCGCACGAACGCGGCGAACTCGTCCGGGCCGGCCGCGTCGAGCTCGTAGCCGGAGGTCGCGGCGTCGGCCTTGATCGCGGGCGAGGCGAGGATCTTGGCGGTCTCGGCGGCCAGGCGCGCGATCACGGGCTTGGGCGTGCCGGCGGGCACGAACAGGCCGTTCCAGCCCGACGCCTCGACGCCGGCGAGGCCGGCTTCGCCGAGCGTCGGCACCGTCGGGATGATCTGCAGCCGCTTCGACGAGGCGACGCCGAGCGCGCGCAGCCTGCCGGTCTTGAGGTGCTCCTTCACCACGACGGGCGAGAGGAACGCCGTCATCACGTGGCCGGCGAGCAGGTCGGGCAGCTCGGCGCCGATCGCCCTGTACGGAATCTCGCGCATGTTCACGTTGGCCGTGCGCTTGAACTTCTCGCCGAGCAGCTGCGTGATCGAGCCCGGCCCGCCCGACGCGAACGTGAGCAGCTGCGGCTGCGCCCTGGCGAGCGCGAGGTAGGCGGCGAGATCCTTGGCGTCGACGGAAGCGTTGACCACCATCACGAGCGGCGTCACCGTCATGCGCGCGACCGGGATCAGCGCCTCGTTCAGGCGGCAGCACGGGTCGGCGCTGAGCAGGTCGTTCAGAGAGTTGTTGATGTTCCCGTGCAGCAGCGTGTAGCCGTCGGGCGTGGCACGTGCGACCTCGCGCGCGCCGATCGCGCTGTTGGCGCCGGGCCGGTTGTCGATGATCACCTGCTGCCCGAGCGCCTCGGCCAGCAGCGGCGCGTACTGCCGCGCGAAGACATCGACCGCGCTGCCCGGCCCGGCCGGCTCGACGAGGCGGATCAGCTTGGTCGGATACGTCTGCGCCTGCACGACGATGCTCGCCGCGGCGAGCAGCAGGCCCGACAGTGCTCGGATGATCTTGGTGGTCATGTCGTCTCTTTCGTCAGGAACTCGCGAACGATGCGGTTGTACCCGGCCTCGTTCTGCACGTTGGCGATGTGGGCCGCGTGCGGCACCGGCACGTACGAGGCGCCGGGCACCTTGTCGGCGAGACCGCGCATCAGCGCCTCCGGGCCACCGCTCTTGTCGTCGGCGCCGCCGACGAACAGCGTCGGCGCGCGGATGCGGCCGAGCTCGTCTTCGAGATCGAGGCCGACGAACGCGCTCACGCAGCCGAGGTAGCCGTCGAGGCTCGTGCCGCGCACCATGGCGCGAACGCCATCGATCACGTCGGGATGCGCCGCCTTGAAGTCGTCGGAGAACCAGCGCTGCGCCGTCTGCTCCACGATCGACTCGACGCCACCGGCCTTCACGGTCTCGACGAGCTTCGCCCACATGACGGCGAACTCGGGGACCATGCGCGCCCGGCAGCAGCTCGGCACCAGCTTCGCGATGCGCTCCGGGTGGTCGATGGCCGTGCGCATCGCGACGGTGCTGCCGAGCCCGAGGCCGACGAGGTGCGAGCGCTCGATGCCGAGCGCGTCCCACAGGGCGACGAGGTCGGCCGACAGCTCCTCGATCGTGTACGGCGGCGGCGTCGACTCGGTCTCGCCCTGTCCGCGCAGGTCGTAGCGCAGCACGCGGAAGCGATCGGAGAGCGCCTTCGCCTGGCCGTCGAACAGCGTCGTGTCGTTGGCGATGCCGGTGACGAAGGTGACCCAGGGCGCGTCGGCCGGGCCGTCGACGAGATGGTGGACGGCGATGCCGTTGGCCTGGACGAACATGGCTCGGTGCTCCGACGACGAGGGAGGTCAGTGACGCGCGTGGCGCTGCATGAAGGCCGCGAGCGCGAGCGCCGGCTCGTGCGGCGCCCACTCGGGAAAGGGGATGAGCGGCACGTCCTGGTCCTCGATCGGCAGCGCGAACAGCTCGGCGCCGGGGATGAGCCGCGCGGCCGCCTCGCCGCTGGCCGAAGCGTGGGTCTTGTCGTTGCCGGAACGGGGCATCACTTGTTCGCGCACATGATGCGGACGCTGCCCCCGGTGCAAAGCCCGTCCTTGCGTCGCGCGAAGTAGCGCTGGTTGAGCTCTTCGGAGGTTGCACTCGCCGCGGAATCGAAGCCCAGCGCGAGCAGCTGCCCTTGCAGCTCCGTCGTGTCGAAGGTCGACAGCCAGGGCTCGCCGAGCGCGGCGATCTGCTGTGCCATGACGTCGTTGATCACGCGCTCGATCGGGTTGAGCATCGTCACCGGGAGCCGGTAGTCGAAGCAGACGCAGCTGCCGGCCGCGAGGCCGGCCACCGTGCGCAGTGTCGCCATCACGGCGTCGGCCGTCAGGTACATGGTCACGCCCATCCAGCTGACGCAGGCCGCCTGATCGGCCTGGAATCCGGCCTGTCGCAGCGCGTTGCCCAGGTCGTCGCGCTCGAAGTCTGCAGGCACGAAGGTGAGCGACGCCGGCACGCCGATGCCGGCCTCGGCCAGGAGTTGCTGCTTCCAGCGCTGCGTGCCGGGATGGTCCATCTCGAACACCCGCAGTCCCTCGTCGCGGTACGGATTGCGATACGCGAACGTGTCGAGACCGGCGCCCATGACGAGGTACTGGCGCACACCGGCGGCCACGCAGCGCGCCAGCTCGTCCTCGACGAACCGGCCGCGTGCGACCAGCGCGGCCCGGAGGGCCCGCGACATCGGATCGTTCAGCGCGAAGGGATCGTTGCGCAGCGCCGCCTCGGTGGAGGCGCCCAGCAGGGGCAGCGCGATCGGGTCCGGCAGGACCAGCGGCTCGTCCAGCAGCTGGTGCACGGCGCGCAGCGCGGCGACCCTCTGCGCGGTGCGGCTCGGAGTGCCTTGGCGAACGATGTTGGGGGCCACCGCGGACATTCGAAGACCCTCCTTGTGGAACGCGATCGTACGGCGCTCGGAAACGCCCGAGCGGCTACTCGATCTCGCCGTCGACGAGATGGTGGACGGCGATGCCGTTGGCTTCTACGAACATGGCTCGGTGCTCCGACGACGACGAGGTCAGTGACGCGCGTGGCGCTGCATGAAGGCCGCGAACGCGAGCGCGAGCGCCGGCTCGTGCGGCGCCCACTCGGGGAAGGGGATAAGCGGCACGTCCTGGTCCTCGATCGGCAGCGCGAACAGCTCGGCGCCGGGGATGAGCCGCGCGGCCGCCTCGCCGCTGACCGAGGCGTGCGTCTTGTCGTTGCCGGGCACGACGAGGGTCGGCACGGCGATCGCGCGCAGCTGGTCCTCGCGCACGCCCATCAACGGCGCGACCGGGCCACTGGTGAAGATGCGCAGCCAGTTCGACATCACGCGGATGTAGTGCTCGGGGTCGAGCCCCATCAGGTACGGGCCGTTGGGCGGGTACGCCGCGATGCGCTCCTGGTACTGCTCGGTCGCGCAGACCGCGGCCATGCCGCCTTCGCGCGCCGCGCGGATCAGGTCGCCGTAGTACATCGGCGGCAGGCGCCCGGCCGCGAACTCGCCGCCGGTGACGCGCATCAGGATCAGCGCCCGCACGACCTCCGGATGGCGCAGGTAGGTGAGCATGGAGGTGCGCGCGCCCGACGACGCGCCGCCCACGAACACCGGGCCGATGCCGAGGTGGTCGATGAGGGCGGCGATGTCGTCGGTCCAGATCTCCTCCTCGCCCTGCTCGCCGTCGATCACCATCTGCGAGGCGCCGGTGTTGCGCCGGTCGTGCAGCAGCACGCGAAAGCCCTCGGCGGCGATCTTCATCGCGAGGGGAACGAACTCGCGGTAGGCGCGGCGGCCGCCGCTGATGAGGAGGAGCCAGGGGCCGTCGGTGCCGATGACCTGGTAGTTGAGGGTTACGCCGCGGATTGTTGCGAGGGTCATAGTGGGCGCGGGGTTGCCGGTAGGTGGCGAGACCCACGAATCTACCGCGATGGTTGCCTAGCCCCCGCAGCAGTCAATCGGAGACGGCGTGCTCATAGCTGAAGCTTTCGTTCCTTTTGAGTGAGTGATTGACCGCTTTGCACGGTTCCAGCCGCTCGGTTAGCTCACGCCAAGGTCCGCTCTCGGCCCAGGAAGAGACGCTGACGACCGGCAGCTTCCTGGATACTCAACCGGACTCGCAGCGCCCCGGCCGCAAAGGGGAATCGATAGCGGCCGATGTTTACTCTCACTCGAGATGCCGGCCGTCGTCGCGTGGATGGCCGTCGTCCACGCAACTCCACGGGTACTCAACCGTAGACCGGTCAGCGCGCCGACAATCCGATCTCGGCGAGCGCGCCGCGCAGCCGCTGTCGCTCGGCCGGGTCCGTGAGCGGGTAGGTCGTGAGCCAGGCGTCGGCGCGGAAGTCGGGCTCGAGGGCACGGATCTCGTTCACCTGCCAATGCGCTGCATCCCGATCGCCTGTGCGCCAGAGCGAGGCGGCCAGATAAACCCGCGCTTCCAGGTTTTCCGCGTTGCGTTCGAGCGCCTGCCCAAGGTTGAGCTGAGCCTGTTCGTCGTCGCCGAGGAAGTAGTACGCGCGGCCGAGCAACAGGAAGTACAGCGACCCGGCTTCAGGATTGAGACGTTGCGCGAGCCTTAGCAGAGCGACGCTGTCGGATGGACGTCCAAGATAAGTCTCGATGCCGGCCTTCAACGCATATCCATCGGCGTACGAGGGGTTGAGCCGCAGGGCATCGTTCACGTTCCGCAGCGCCTCATCGGGTTGTCGCCGCTGAGTGTGAGCGAAAGCCAGCACCCAACGGGCCTCAGGAAGGTCGGGATTCATCTCGACGGCAGTCTGGGCGAACTTGAAGGCTTGAGCCAGCGCACTGTCCGTGGCGCCGGCCCAGCCCTGCTGCGCTTGAAGTGCGTAGGTCATCGCCAACCCGGCGTAAGCGCGCGAAAAGGCCGGGTCGAGGCGGATGGCGTCCCAGTAGAGGGCGCGCGCGCGCTCGTTCTGCTCAGGCCTGCGCACCAGCAGCGCCGCCTGGGCTTGCACAAAATGCTCCCAGGCCTGAAGGTTGCGCGTGCTTCTCTTTGCGATGCGAAGCGTCTCGCTTTCGCTGACCTTTACCGGCAGCGACTTCAGGATGTTCTTCACCAGTTCATCCTGAACGCTGAACAAATCCGTGACGTGGCGGTCGAACCGGTCCGACCATACGAGGCGCCCAGTCGCGGATTCCGTGAGCAGCACGTTTAGGCGAAGCCTGTCGCCGTTGTGCTGCACCGCGCCTGTCAGCACGTATCGCGGATGCTGGGTCGCGCCGCTGGTGGCCGCCTCGCTGCCGCCGCCGACCACGCGGATACCCGAAACCTTCGAAAGGTCAGTCATGAGGTCGGCGCTGATCGCGCGTGCCATCACTGGCTGGGTCGGTTCCGCATCGATCTCGTCGAAGGGCTGTACCGCAACCGTCGCCGCGGTTGTGGCGGAATCCCCGTCGCCCTGCAACTCGGCGGTGGCGGGGCCGCGCGCCTTCGAGACGTAGCCTGCGACGACGGCGATACCTACGGCGACAATGGCGGCCGCGAGCCACCCACCCAATGCCCGGCGCGAGGCCTGCCCCGGCGCAGACGGCGACGGCTCTGACGGATGCGGCGGATCCGCGGGATGCGGCAATGAGGCCGCGCCCGTCGTCTCGTCGGCACGCCGCACCGTTGCCACCAGCCGATAGCCCTTCTTGGCGATCGCCTGCACGTAACTAGGCTCGCCCGCCGTGTCGCCGAGTGCCTTGCGCAGCTTGATGACCACCTGGGTCAGCGCGTTGTCGCCGACGACCACCCCTGGCCACACCGCAGCCATCAGGTCCTCGCGGCTCACCACCTCGTCCCGGCGGGTCGCCAGCACCACGAGCAGCGCCATCACCTTTGGCTCCAGCGCAACGACCCGGTCGCCACGCGCGATATGGTTCAGTTCGGGCGCGACGCGCCACTCCCCGACGTGCCACCGCACGCGCGGAGCGCCGTCGGGAATCCTGAAAATCCGCTCCGAAGTCCTTGTCATCCTTTCCTCATCGAAAGCTCACCGTTTCAAAGGGACCTGCCCTGGTTGGGTGCGTTAGCGTCACCACGTCCCCTCTCGACGGAGCACCCTCATGCGTCTGCCTCTGGCTTTCTCGATGATGAGCCTCAATCGCTTCAGCAAGCAAGTCGTCGCTTCCATGACGCTGCTGTGCGCAGCCGTCTGGCTGGCGCAGCCGACCGCCGCCGCGCCCGCGCCTTACACAGTCAAGCCGTTGGCGCAGAAGAAGATCAAGGGACTGCCTGCCGGCCCGCTGTATTGGCGGGTTGAGACGTTCCCGACCCTAGCCGATGCCAAGGCCGCGGTCGGTCCGGACGGTTGGAATCCGGCTTCAGTCCGCTACGAGACGACGACTTCGCTGATAGTCGAAGTCGCCGGCAAGGTGTGGGTGCTAACGCTCGGCCCGATGGGCGCGTCCACGCCGGGCGGATCCAAGCTTGCCGAGATCGGACCCGTGCCGTCCGTCCCGGCGCCGGAATACCTGCTGCGCGTCAACCAGGGGTCCGGACCACCGGGATCCGAGACGCCTGTTCACTCGCATCCGGGGTCAGAGGCCTTCTACGTCATCTCGGGCGAGCTCGGTCAGCGCACGCCCCACGGTGTGGTGCATGTCGAGGCCGGCCACGGCATGAACGGACATGAAGGCGGCATGGCGATGCAGGTGTTCAACGGTGGCTCGACAGACCTGACGGCCCTGATCATGTTCGTGGTGGATGCCAGCAAGCCCTTCTCGGAGCCGGCCAAGCTGGAGTGATCGTGGCACTCTGAGTGCCGTTCACATTCGCGAGTCTCGGGACGCCACCGACGGCCACGTCCTTCGAGCGCCATCATGCGCAAAGCGCGCAAGGGGGGCCGAAGGGCGCCCGGTGCGTAGCTCACTGTTGACCGCAGGGGGCTGAGAACCTAGGTCAAGAGGCTGCTTTCCGGAATCCCATTCGAAAGTGCGAACGTCCTCTGTGGGTCGAGGCTGTGTGAGAACACCTCGCCAAGGCGTGGGGATGATTTCGTAGCGCCTCGCTCGATCAGGGCAGTGGTGAAGTCTTAGAGTTGCTGTGAATTCGGGGTGGGATGCATCCTATGGACTGGACGCTGTGGCGGCGTTCGATCCAACCCACATGGAGCATCCCGATGAAGAAGGTACCTGCGAGCGAGGCAACGCGCAAGCGTCTTGA
>JBBRZP010000034.1:0-26150 GCA_038236565.1 Burkholderiales bacterium
ATGAACGCAGACCAGATCCTCCTCGAGATTCGCGAAGCCAATCTCTCCTACCTGATGCTGGCGCAAAGCCTGATCCGCAGCGACCGCGAGCAGGCGCTCTACCGCCTGGGCATCAGCGAGCAGAGCGCCGCGCTGATCGCGCTGCTGACGCCGGCCCAGATGATGAAGATCGCCGCCGGCAACACGCTGCTCTGCCGCTTCCGCATGGACGACGACATGGTCTGGGGCCTGCTCACCGACCACGCCAAGAGCGCGGCCAACGACTCCACCAACCGCCTGCACGCCTCGATCCTGCTCGCCGGCCGTCACCAAGAGGCGGCGTGATCATGCGCAACAAGAGCATCCTCACCGAAGCCAAGCAGATCAGCCGCGCGGTCGCGCTGATCGGCCTGGGCGCCCGCCTGCAGGTGCTCGAGTCGGAGACCGACCTGTCGTACGAGCGACTTCTGCGCCTGTACAAGGAAGTCGCCGGCAAGTCGCCGAGCAAGGGCCAGCTGCCGTTCTCGACCGACTGGTTCATGACCTGGCAGCCGAACATCCACGCCTCGCTCTTCCTCAACATCCACGAGTACCTGAACAAGTCGTCCGAGATGGACGAGATCGACGCCGTCATCAAGGCCTACCAGCTCTACCAGGAAGAGACCTCGGCCCAGGGCCTCGAGGCGCTGCTCTCGGTGACCCGCGCCTGGCGCCTGGTGAAGTTCGTCGACAACGGCATGCTGACGATGACCAAGTGCTCGAAGTGCGGCGGCCAGTTCGTGACCCATCCGCACGAGATCGCCCGCCACTACGAGTGCGCCCTGTGCAACCCGCCGGCGCGCGCCGGCAAGGGCAAGGCGGCCGGTGCCATCCGCATGCATTAATTCGCGATTGACGCGACCAGCAACCTCAAGATCGCCCCGAGCTTCGCCGAAAGACAGGGTTCTCCGTTCATAGTCCTTGCTTGTCTCCTCCAGCACATTCATCTGTGCTTTGAATGCGGGTCCCTCGGGACCCGCTTTTTTATTTCCCCGGCATTTCGGGCCCAGATGCGCCGACCGCTGCAAGCCAGGGCGTCGCACACTCAAGACACGGAGCCCGCCGCCGATAACTCGAGTGGGCGCGGCACACGTCTCTAGCCGGCACGGGATCCTCGAAGCACCATGGTCGTTCTGATCGGTTACGGCGTTGCCCTAGGCTGCATTTTCGGCGCCTACATCATGCACGGCGGCAACATCGGCGTGATCCTGCATGCCCTGCCGACCGAGCTCCTGGCGATCCTCGGCGGCGCCCTCGGCGCCTTCGCCGTCAACAACCAGCCCAAGGTCCTGAAGGCGACGCTCGCCGCGCTGCCGACAGTGCTGAAGGGCTCGAAGTACTCCAAGGCGCGCTACATGGAGCTGATGGCGCTCCTCTACGACATCCTGCAGAAGGCGCGCAAGGAAGGCCTGATGGCGATCGAGAAGGATGTCGAGGAGCCAAGCGCATCGCCGCTGTTCCAGAAGTACGCCACCGTCGGCTCCGACCACCACGTCGTCGAGTTCATCACCGACTACCTGCGCATGATGGTCTCCGGCAACCTCAACGCCCACGAGATCGAGAGCCTGATGGACAGCGAGATCGAGACCCATCACATCGAGGCGCACGGCCCGGTCAATGCGCTCGCGCGGCTGGCCGGCGCGCTGCCTGCGTTCGGCATCGTCGCGGCGGTGCTGGGAGTGGTCAACACCATGGGCTCGGTCGGCCAGCCGCCGGCGGTTCTCGGCGGCATGATCGGCTCGGCCCTCGTCGGCACCTTCCTCGGCATCCTGCTCGCGTACGCGGTCGTCGAGCCGCTCGGCGGCCTGATCGAACAGAAGGTCGACGAGGGCTCGAAGGAGCTGCAGTGCATCAAGACGACGCTGCTCGCCTCGATGCAGGGCTATGCGCCGCAGGTCGCGGTCGAGTTCGGGCGCAAGGTCCTGTATTCGAAGGACCGCCCGACCTTCACCGAGCTCGAAGACCACGTCAAGGGAAAGAAGTGACATCGGGCCCCCACGTCGCTGCGCTCCTGCCCCCCGAGGGGGTGCAGTCCACCCTTGGGGCGGCCCGGCGGGAGGACTGACATGGCCGGCGACAGCAAGAAACTCCAGCCGATCATCATCAAGCGGGTGAAGAAGGGCGGCCACGCCAAGCACGGCGGCGCGTGGAAGATCGCCTACGCCGACTTCGTGACGGCGATGATGGCGTTCTTCCTCCTCATGTGGCTGCTCGGCTCGACCACCGACGGCGACAAGAAGGGCATCGCCGACTTCTTCAATGCGCCGCTCAAGGTGTCGCTGATGGGCGGCAGCGGCTCGGGCGATTCGTCGAGCGTGGTGCGCGGCGGCGGCACCGACCTGTCGCGCAGCAACGGTCAGGTCCGCGACGGCGACATCCCGGTCAAGAAGAAGCTGCTCAACATGAAGTCGCTCGAGGCCGAGCACAAGCGCGCCGAGGTCGCCCGGCTCGAGGACCTGAAGAAGAAGGTCGAGGACGTGCTCGAGGCGAGCCCGAAGCTGGCGGCGATGAAGTCGCAGATCCGCCTCGACATGACGCGCGACGGCCTGCGCATCCAGATCGTCGACGAGCAGGCGCGGCCGATGTTCGACAGCGGCAGCGCGGTCGTGAAGCCGTACATGCGCGAGCTCCTGCGCGAGATCGGCCACGTGCTTTCCGACGTGCCCAACCGGATCACGCTCGAAGGGCACACCGACGCGCAGCCCTTCGTCGGCGGCGACCGCGGCTACGGCAACTGGGAGCTCTCGAGCGATCGCGCCAACGCGTCACGGCGCGAGCTCGTGAGCGGCGGGCTGCCCGAGGACCGGATGCTGCTCGTGCAGGGCCTCGCGTCGAGCAACCTGCTCGTGCCGGCCGAGCCGCAGAGCCCGATGAATCGGCGCATCAGCGTCATCGTCATGAACCAGGACGCCGAGGACCGGCTCCTGAAGATCGCGCCCGAGCCGCCGGAGGCAGAGGCCGTCGCGCCTCCGATCGGCGGCGGCGAAGCGGCGAGCGCACCTGCCGCCGCGGTGAAGCGACCCGGCTGAGTGCCGGCCGACGCGGCACGCGTGCGGCCGTCAGGCCGCATCCGCGTGTGATCGGCAAGCGCCTTACTTCGGCAGCAGCACCTTGTCGACGACGTGGATCACGCCGTTCGACTGGACGACGTCGGCGATCGTGACATGGGCCATGCCACCCGACTCGTCGGTCAGCATGATCGTGCTGCCGCTCTTGGTGGCCGTGAGCATGCCGCCCGAGACCTCGGTGAGCATCGCCTTGCCGCCGCCGGCGTCGATCGCCTTCGAAAGCGCCGCGCTGTCCATCTTGCCGGAGACGACGTGGTAGGTCAGCACCTTGGTGAGCGCCGGCTTGTTCTCCGGCTTGAGCAGCGTGTCGACGGTGCCCGCGGGCAGGGCGCCGAACGCGGCGTTGGTCGGCGCGAACACCGTGAACGGGCCCTTGCCCTTCAGCGTGTCGACGAGGCCGGCTGCCTTGACGGCAGCGACGAGCGTCGTGTGGTCCTTCGAGTTGACGGCGTTGTCGATGATGTCCTTGCTGGGGTACATCGGCGCGCCGCCGACCATGACCTCGGCCATGGCCGGAACGGCGGCGGCCGAGAGGATCGCCGCGAGGGCGATGGCGCTGATCTTGATGGATTGCATGATTGTCCTTGGAGAGTTGCGATCGAGTGTCCCGTCGCAGTCGACTGCGTTGCGGGTGGCCGGATATACGCGTACCGCAGCGTTGCGGATGCACGCGACCGTTCGTCGCTTCGGGCGGTCTCGAATTGCCCCGCGTTTCGAGCCCTTATCGCGCTCAAGTTCCGGGCCCCGGTTGAAACAATCCTTCCCACATGGCCGACTCTGCACAGGACAAGACGCTCCCCGCTTCGCCGCGCAAGCTCGAGAAGGCGCGGGAAGAAGGGCAGGTCGCGCGCTCGCGGGACCTCGGCCACTTCATGGCGATCGCCGGCGGCGGCGTCGCGCTCCTCGTCGTCGTGCCGCAGGGCGCGTCCTGGCTGAAGGACGCGCTCTCCCGATCGCTCCGCTTCGACCGCGCCCAGGCGCTCGGCCAGGACGCGATGTCGGCGCAGCTGCTCGCCTGGACCAAGACCCTGCTCCTGGCCGTCGTGCCCTTCAGCCTCGTGATGACCGCGCTCGGCGTGCTCAGCGCCGTCAGCATGGGCGGCTGGACCTGGACGCTGAAGCCGCTCGTGCCGAAGTTCGGGGGCTTCAATCCGATCGCCGGCATGGGACGCGTGTTCTCGAAGCAGCAGCTGATCGACGCTGGCCGCGAGAGCGTTCTCGCGATCATTCTCGGCTCGCTCGCCGTGTTCTGGATGAGCCACCACCTGGGCGAGCTGGTCGGGCTGCTCGGCCTGTCGCTGCCGGCGGCGATCGCCAAGGCGTCGGCCCTCGTCGTCGCGGGCATGGGCCCGATGATCTTCGCGCTCGCGGTGTTCGCGACGATCGACGTGCCGCTGCAGAAGCGCCTGCACGCCGACAAGCTGAAGATGAGCCACCAGGAAGTCAAGCAGGAGCAGAAGGAGCTCGCCGGCAATACCGAGATCAAGGGCAAGGTGAAGGCGCGCATGCGCGAGCTGGCAAACCGGCGAATGATGGCCTCGGTGCCGCTGGCCGACCTCGTCGTCATGAACCCGACCCACTACGCGGTCGCGCTCAAGTACGACGACAAGACGATGGCCGCGCCGCGCGTCGTCGCCAAGGGCGTCGACCTGACGGCGCTGCGCATCCGCGATCTCGCCGAAGGCGCGAGCGTGCCGGTGCTCGAGGCGCCGATGCTGGCGCGCGCGCTCTACACCCATGCCGAGCTCGAGCGCGAGGTGCCGGCGGCGCTCTTCGCCGCCGTGGCGCAAGTGCTCGCTTACGTCTACCAGCTGCGCGCCGCACTGCGCGGCCAGGTGCCGATGCCCGGAGCGCTGCCTGCGCTCGAGGTGCCGCGAGAGCTCGATCCCCACTACGTCGCCGCGGCAGCGCGCTGATTCCGAGGCCGCATGAACTTCCTGATCCAACCGTTCCAGGCCTGGCTCGGCCCCAACGCCAAGGCGATCCGCGCCCTGATCGCGCCGCTCGTCGTCGTGATGATCCTGGCGATGATGGTGCTGCCGCTGCCGCCGTTCGCGCTCGACGTGCTCTTCACCTTCAACATCGCGATGGCGCTGATGGTGCTGATGGTCGCCGCCTACATGGTGCGGCCCCTCGACTTCGCCGCCTTCCCGACGGTGATCCTGCTGACGACGCTGCTGCGCCTGTCGCTCAACGTCGCCTCGACCCGCGTCGTGCTGCTCGAGGGCCACACGGGCGCGGCCGCGGCGGGCCAGGTGATCGAGTCGTTCGGCCACTTCCTGATCGGCGGCAACTTCGCCGTCGGCCTGATCGTGTTCTCGATCCTCGTCGTCATCAATTTCGTCGTCGTCACGAAGGGCGCCGAGCGGATCGCCGAGGTCGGCGCGCGCTTCACCCTCGACGCCATGCCCGGCAAGCAGATGGCGATCGACGCCGACATGAACGCCGGCCTGATCGACGAGAAGGAAGCCAAGCGGCGCCGCGCCGAGGTCGGCGAGGAGGCGGAGTTCTTCGGCTCGATGGACGGCGCGTCGAAGTACGTGCGCGGCGACGCGATGGCGGGCCTGCTGATCCTCTTCATCAACATCGTCGGCGGCTTCGTCATCGGCGTGCTCCAGCACGACCTGAGCCCGATGCAGGCCGCCGACAGCTACATCCTGCTCGCCGTCGGCGACGCGCTCGTCGCCCAGGTGCCGGCGCTGCTGATCTCGGTCGCCGCGGCGATGGTCGTGTCGCGCGTCGGCAAGGACCAGGACGTCGGCAGCCAGATCACCAAGCAGGTGTTTTCCTCGCCCCGCTCGCTCGCCATCGTCGGCTCGGTGCTCGGCCTGCTCGGCGTGATCCCGGGGATGCCGCATCTGGTCTTCCTGTCGATCGCCGCCGCGCTCGGCTACGGCTCGTGGCTGATGCGCGAGCGCCAGCACGCCGCCAAGGACGCTCCCAAGCCCGCGCCGGTGCCGCTCGAGGCCAATGCCGAGGCCACCTGGGACGACCTGCAGCCGGTCGATACCCTCGGCCTCGAGGTCGGCTACCGGCTGATCACGCTCGTCGACAAGGCCAAGCAGGGCGACCTGCTCTCGCGCATCAAGGGCGTGCGGCGCAAGTTCGCGCAGGACGTCGGCTTCCTGCCGCCGCCGGTGCACATCCGCGACAACCTCGAGCTGAAGCCGAGCTCCTATCGCCTGACGCTGCGCGGCGCGATCGTCGGCGAAGGCGAGGCTTTCCCCGGCATGCTGCTGGCGATCAACCCGGGCGGCGCGTCGACGCCGCTGATCGGCACCTCGACCACCGACCCCGCGTTCGGCCTGCCGGCGACCTGGATCGAGGAGCGCCAGCGCGAGCAGGCGCAGATGGCCGGTTTCACGGTCGTTGATTGCGCGACCGTCGTCGCCACCCACCTCTCACACTTGATGCAGGTTCACGCGGCCAAGTTGCTCGGTCGCGTCGAGACGCAGCAGCTGGTCGAGCATGTGACGAAGTTGGCACCCAAGCTCATGGAAGACGTGATCCCCAAGATGGTCGGCATCGCCGCCTTGCAGAAGGTGCTCCAGCTCCTCCTCGAGGAAGGCGTGCACATCCGCGACATGCGCTCGATCGTCGAGTGCCTGGCCGAGTACGCAGCGACCATCACCGATCCGGCCGAGCTGGCCAAGCGCATCCGCGTCCATCTCGCGCCGTCGATCGTCCAGCAGATCTTCGGCCCGACCAAGGAGCTCGAGGTCATCGCCCTGGAGCCCGAACTCGAGCGCATGGTCACGCAGGCCCTCGGCTCGCCGCACGGCGCGGCGCTCGACCCGGGCGTCGCCGACGTGCTGTCGCGCCACGCCGCCGAATCCGCGAAGCGCCAGGAAGACCTCGGTCATCCGGCCTGCCTGCTCGTTCCCGACCTGATCCGCGCGCCGATGGCGCGCCTCCTGAAGCGCGCCGCGCCGCGCCTGAAGGTGCTGTCGCACAGCGAGATTCCTGAGACCCACTCGATCCGCATCGGATCGATCATTGGAGCTGCATCATGACCCGATGGCGCCTCACTTGCGTTCACTGCCCCCAGGGGGCACGCGCCTCCCTTGAGGCGGCTCGGCGGGAGGCGGCATGAACGTCAAACGCTTCACCGCACGCACGTCGCGCGAGGCCCTGCGCCTCGTCCGCGACGCCCTCGGCGAGGACGCCGTGGTGCTCTCGACCCGGCCCTCCGCCGGCGGCGTCGAGGTCCTCGCGCTCGCGACCGAGAGCATCGGCCAGCTCGAGGCGATGTCCCGGTTCGAGACGACGTCGCCGGCGACGCGTGCCGCGGCGGCCGAGCTGCAACCGCGCGTCGAAGTGATGCCGCGCGCCGCCGCCGAGCTCGCCGCGACGAGCGCCGAGGAAGACGCCGAGCGGCTGTCGATGAGCACGCTCTCGTTCCAGGACTACGTTCGCAAGAGGATGCTGAAGCGCCGCCACGCGTCGCTGCATGCGACGAGCGCAGAGAGCACCCACGCTGCCGTCACCGCGCCGACGCCGGTCGCGCCGCCGCGGACCGCAACGCCGATCTCCGTCGCGCCGTCGACGGGCGGCCGTCTCGACGTCCGCCTCGACGACGACATGCTCTTCCCGGTCGAGGCACCGACGCTGCGCAGCGAGCCGACACCGACGCCGCTCTTCGATGCGGTGCCGGTGCGCGCCGCCGACCGTGGGCCGGCCGAGCCCGCGTTCGACGCCGCTGGCGCCGTCCGCCGCGAAGGCGAGCTGCTCGCCGAGCTGCGCGCCGTCAAGGGCCTGATCGAGGAGCGCTTCGGCGTCCTCGCCTTCATGGAGAAGCTCCAGCGCCGCCCGGCCGAGGCGCGCCTCTCGCAGAAGCTTCTCGACTGCGGCTTCTCGCCGATCCTCGTGCGCAAGATGGCCGACGGCTTCAAGGCCGAGGCCGGCGACGAGACCGAGTGGGCAGCGCGGATCCTCGAGCAGAACCTGCTCACCGCGGGCGCCGATCAGGCGATCGAGGACCGCGGCGGCGTGTTCGCCCTCGTCGGTCCGACGGGCGTCGGCAAGACGACGACGACGGCCAAGATCGCCGCCGCTTTCGCGGCCAGGCATGGCGCGGCCAACCTCGGCCTGATCACGCTCGACGCCTACCGCGTCGGCGCCCACGAGCAGCTGCGCGCCTATGGCCGCATCCTCGGCGTGCCGGTGCACACCGCGCACGACCGCGCCTCGCTCGAAGACCTGCTCGACCTGCTCACGGCCAAGAAGATGGTCCTGATCGACACGGCTGGCATGGCCCAGCGCGACACGCGCACGAAGGAGCTGCTCGACATGCTCGGCCACCGCAGCGTGCAGCGCCTGCTCGTCGTCAACTCGGCCTCGCAGGGCGAGACGATCGAGGACGTGCTGATCGCCTACCGCGCCAGCTCGTGCGCCGGCGTCGTCCTGAGCAAGCTCGACGAGGCCGTCAAGCTCGCGCCGGCGCTCGACGCGGCGATCCGCCACAAGCTCACCGTCGTCGGCATCGCCAACGGCCAGCGCGTTCCGGAAGACTGGCATCGCCTCTCGGCGCACGCCCTCGTCCAGCGCGCCTTGCGCGGCGGCGGCAGCGCGGCCTGGCGCCTCGACGCCGCCGAGATGAACCTGATCTTCGCCGCGCCGCAAGGCGTGCCGTCCGGCGTCGCGCTGACCGCCTGACCGCTCGCTCGCTCCTCACCGCAACCGACTGCAGCACATGCCCATGTCTTCGCGAAACGACCAGGCCCACGGCCTGCGCCAGATGTTCGCCAACGCCTGCGCGCGCTTCGTGCCGGTCGTCTCCAACCCGCACGTCGCCTTCGGCGGCGTGATGCTCGAGCGCCTGTGCACCTCGTTCGCCGAGCGCGGCGCGCGCGTTCTGGTCGTCGATGCCGGCGAGCGCGCCGGCGTCGCCGGCGAGATGGCGATGATCGAGCTCGGCCAGTGCGTCGAGCGGCTCTCGCCCCAGGTCGCCTATCTCGCCGCGCGCGGCCTGCCGATCCGCTTCGTCGATGCCGGCGGCTCGACCCGCGGCTTCCTCGAGCGCGCCGCCGAAGCGGCGCCGGGCTGCGACGTCGTCCTCGTCCACGCCGACGCACGCGAGCTGTGCCGGATGTTCGCGCACGGCCGGCGCGGCCGCAGCGACGACGCGCTCGACGCCCCGTGCCCGATCGTCTTCGCCGACGACCGGCCGGAGAGCGTCACCCACGCCTACGCCTCGATGAAGCTGCTGGCGCAGCGCGCCGGCCTGGTCGTCAGCGACCTGCTCCTGGCCGCCGCGCCGCACTCGCCGCGCGCCGAGCGCATCGCTGCCAAGCTCGCCGGCTGCGCCGACAACTTCTTCGCCGGCGTGCTGCGCGACTGGGCTCGCATCGACCCCGCGGGCGACCCGGGCGAGGCGCCGAGCGAGGCCTTGCGCCGCCTCGTCGCCGCCCGCTTCGAGAACCACGACGCGGTCGGACCCGTTTCTCGCACCGTGTCGCGCCGCGTCGGCGCATCGGCGGCCCCATGATCTCCGGAGCGACCATGTACACCGCCAAAGGCCAGCTGGACCTGAACTCGACGCTGAAGCAGTACAGCGGCCTGGTTCGCCGCCTGGCGCACCAGATGATCGCCAAGCTTCCCGCCAACGTCGAGATCGACGACCTGATCCAGGTCGGCATGATCGGCCTCACCGACGCGCTCTCGCGCTTCGACGCGGCGCAGGGCGTGCAGTTCGAGACCTTCGCGACGCAGCGCATCCGCGGTGCGATGCTCGACGAGCTGCGCGGCAACGACTACCTCTCGCGCGGCACGAGGAAGCACCAGCGCTCGATCGAGTCGGCCGTCGCCAAGCTCGAGCAGAAGTTCGGCCGGGCCCCGCAGGAGAGCGAGATCGCCAAGGAGATGGGCATCACGCTGGTCGAGTACCAGGAGCTGCTCGGCAAGGTGCGCGGCACCCAGCTCGTCTATCTCGAGGACATGTCGGGCGCCGACGGCGACAGCGACTTCCTCGACCGCCACGTGGCCGATGCCGAATCGAACCCGCTCGCCCAGCTCCAGGACCAGCGCATGCGCGCCGCGCTCGTCGAGGCCATCAAGGTGCTGCCCGAGCGCGAGCAGTACGTGATGAGCATGTACTACGAGCACGACATGAATCTCAAGGAGATCGCGGCGGTGCTCAAGGTCACCGAGTCGCGCGTCTGCCAGCTGCACAGCCAGTCGATCGCGCGCCTGCGGGTGAAGCTGCGCGAGTACTGATGCGACTCGACTGATGGGCAGGCCGGCGTATGCCGGGCCCGAGCGGCGCCGATTCGTGAACCGGAGCTGGCCGCTTCCGGCCCTCGCCGCGTGGGCGGCCTGCTGGCTGGTGTTCGCGCTCACGCGCGAGCTCGGTGCGCCTCCGGCGCCGGCATTCATCGGCGCCGGCCTGTTCGGCGCCGCGCTCTCGCTCCTCGGCGCGACGCCGTGGCGACGCATCTTCATCGGCTGCGGCTTTCCGCTCTCGTTCGCCGCCACGAGCGCGGCCGGCAGCGTGCCCGCCTGGGCCTGGCTGCTGCCGCTCGCGCTCCTCGCGTTCCTCTACCCGTGGCGCACCTGGCGCGACGCGCCGCTTTTCCCGACGCCGCGCGGCGCCCTCGAAGGCCTGGCGCAGCACGCGCCGCTCGGTCAGATGCAGACGGTGCTCGACGCCGGCTGCGGTCTCGGCGACGGCCTGGTCGAGCTGAGGCGCGCGTACCCGGACGCAGTCATCGAAGGGATCGAATGGAGCTGGCCGCTCGCCGCCGCGTGCGCTCTGCGCTGCCGCTTCTCGCGCGTCCGTCGCGGCGACCTGTGGGCCGCCGACTGGTCACGCTACGCGTTCGTCTATCTCTTCCAGCGGCCCGAGTCGATGGCCCGCGCGGCCGCCAAGGCCGAGCGCGAGCTGCCTGAAGGCGCCTGGCTGGCGAGCCTCGAGTTCGAGATCGCGACGCTCGTGCCGCAGCACGTGCTCGACGGCGCCGCGGGACGGCGCGTCTGGCTCTACCGAGCGCCGTTTCGCCACGCCGCGGCGTGAGTCGCTGGCGCGCCCCGGCGCGCTTCGGCGTCAGCCGCCCTTGTGGGCGCGCTTGCCGGGATTCTTCTTGCGGGTGGACTTGCCACGCTCGAGGCTTCGTTTCTGGCCGGTGCGCTTGGTCGTCGTCGAGAGCTTCTTCGTCTTGTCGGCGGTCGTGGTGTTGTCGCTCATGGTCTGTTCCTCATAATCGGCGAACGGTACACCACCCATGACGCCCGAACGCTTCGCCGAGCCACGCGACCTGACCCGGACCCTGCTCGGCGTGCTCTGCGTCGGCGCGCTGATCGTCGCCGCGTTCTGGATCGTCCGGCCGTTCCTGGCCGCCGCGATCTGGGCGATGACGATCGTCGTCGTCACCTGGCCGCTGCTGCTGCGCCTGCAGCGGCGCCTGTGGAACAGCCGCGCCCTGGCGATCACGGCGATGATGGTCGTGCTGGTGCTGCTGCTGGCGGTTCCGCTTCTGCTCGCCGTCGCGACGCTGGTGTCGAACGCCGACGAGATCGCCGACCGCGTCCGCCAGCTGCTCGGCTACCGCATTCCGCCGCCGCCGGCCTGGCTCGTCGGCCTGCCGATGATCGGCGAGCGCATCGCGACGGCCTGGTCCGAGGCCGAAGCGTCGGGGCTCGACGGCGTCTGGTCGCGCTTCCTGCCCTACGCCGGCAGCGTCACGACGTGGTTCGTCGCCGAGGCCGGCAGCCTCGGCTTCCTCGCGGTGCAGTTCCTGCTGACGCTCGTGCTCGCGGCGTTCATGTACGCGCACGGCGAGGAAGGTGCGCGTGCGTCGATCCGGCTCGGTCGGCGGCTCGGCGGACGGCACGGCGAGGACCTCGTCCATCTCGCCTGCCAGGCGATCCGCGGCGTCGCCCTCGGCGTCGGCCTCACGGCGGCGATCCAGGCGATCCTCGGCGGCGCCGGCCTCGCGGTCGCGGGCGTGCCGTTCGCCGGACTGCTGACGGTCGTCTGCTTCCTGCTCTGCATCACGCAGATCGGCATGCTCGTCCTGCTGCTGCCGGCGGTCGTGTGGGTCTACTGGAGCGGCCATCCGACGTGGGGGACGGTGCTGCTCGTCTGGTCGCTCGTCGCCAGCCTGATGGACACCGTGCTGCGGCCGCTCCTCGTGCGGCGCAGCGCCGACCTGCCGATGCTGCTGATCTTCGTCGGCGTGATCGGCGGCCTGGTCGCGTTCGGCGCGATCGGGATCTTCGTCGGCCCGGTGGTGCTCGCCGTCGCCTACACCTTGCTGACGACGTGGATGGACCTGAAGCCGACGCCGGTCGAACTCGGCAGCACGCAGCTGCCGGCGGACGCGCCCTAGTCGTCAGCCTCGCGGCGACGACTCGAGCCAGTCGACCGCGACCTGCGCGAGCGCGCGCACGCCGAGCGGCAGGCCGGCCTCGTCGATGTAGAAGAGCGGCGAGTGGTTGGGCGCGGCGTCCTTCGGGTCCCTGGTCGGCGGCGTGATGCCGACGAAGAAGAACAGGCCGGGCACGACGTGCTGATAGAAGGCGAAATCCTCGGAGCCGGTGACCTTGGGCACGAGCTTGACCTGGGCCTTGCCGGCGACGCGCTCGAGCGTGGGCAGCATCTGCGCGGTGAGCTCGGCGTCGTTGACGGTCACCGGATAGTTCTTGGTGATGCACACGTCGCAGCCGGCGCGCGAGGCCTTGGCGATGTGCTCGGCGGTGTCGGTGACGCGCACGTGCACGTCATCGCGCATCGCCTCGTCGAAGGTGCGGATCGTGCCGTTCATCTCGACCGAGTCGGGGATGATGTTGTTGCGCACGCCGCCCTTGATGCGGCCGACCGTCACGACCGCCGGCTCGCTCGCGATGTCGACCTGTCGGCTGACGATGGTCTGAAGGCCGAGCACGACCTGTGCCGAGACGACGATCGGATCGACCCCGCGCCACGGCATCGCGCCGTGCGTCTGCCGGCCGTTGACGAGGATGCGAAAGCTGTCGGAGCTGGCCATCGTCGGCCCCGAGCGGTATCCGATCACGCCGGTCGCCAGCTGCGACGTGACGTGCAGGCCGAAGATCGCGCCCGGCGCCGGGTTCTCGAGCGCGCCCTCGGCGATCATCATCCGCGCGCCGCCGTCCTCGCCCTCGGGCGGCAGTTCCTCGGCCGGCTGGAAGATGAACTTCACCGAGCCGGCAAGCCGGTCGCGCAGACCGGCGAGCACCGACGCGACCGACATCAGGATGGCGACGTGGGCGTCGTGGCCGCAGGCATGCATCACGCCGACCGACTCGCCGTTCCAGGTCGTCGTCGCCTTGGACGCGAACGGCACGTCGGTGCGCTCGGCGACGGGAAGGCCGTCCATGTCGGCGCGCAGGGCGACGACCGGGCCGGGGCGCTTGCCTTTCAGCAGGCCGACGACGCCAGTGTGCGCGACCTCGATGCGGACGTCGTCGCAGCCGATCGCGCGCAGGTGCGCGGCGACGATGCCCGCGGTACGGAACTCGCGGTTGCCAAGCTCCGGGTTGGCGTGGAAATCGCGGCGCCAGGCGATGAGCTGCGGGCCGAGGTCGGCGACGGCGGAATCGATGGCGGCGGCGAGCGGCTGGATTGCAACGGCGGTGGCGGTCACGGCATCTCCTCGGTCGTTCGATGCGATTGTGTCCGCTCGCCGGCGCGTCGTTCGCAGTGTCGATGCGGGCGAGTCTCTAGGGCCGTCATGCGCGTTCCGTCCTAGCCTGCGCGAGACCCCGGCCAGGAGAAGCCATGATCATCGTCACCGGTTCCATCCAGGCGCGCGTCGACACCTTCGACGAGGTGCGGCGCCTGAGCCTCGTGCATGTCGCGCGCTCGCGCGCCGAGCCGGGATGCCTCGAGCACGGCGTGACGATCGACGCCAACGACGGCCTGCACCTCGTCTTCTTCGAGCGCTGGGCCGACCTCGACGCGTTGCTCGCGCACTTCGAGGTGCCGGCCTCGCGCGAGTTCGGCGCGCAGGCGGCGCGGCTGGCGGCGCGGCCGCCCGATCTCGCGGCCTACGACGCGACCGAGCTGCAGCTGCGCTGATGCGCGGAGCTCAGCGGCGCGGCGGCGTCAGCGCGACGTAGGCGGCGACGTCGTCGAGCGCCGGCGCGAGGCCGCGCAGCGGTCGCGCGAACACGCCCGCGAGCAGCGAATGCGAGATGCCGTCGTACATCTTCAGCTCGACCGGCACGCCCGCGGCCTTCAGCTTCGCGGCCATCGCGAGCGTGCTGCGCTGCGGGCTCACCACCATATCGTCGACCGGCGCGGCGAGAAAGGCGCGCAGCGACGTGCCGGTCGCGTAGTCGATCGCCTGCGTCCCCGGCGGATAGTCGGGATGGAAGAACACCGGCCGCGCCGGCGAGCCCGGCTCGAGCGGCAGGAATTCGTACGGGCCCGCCAGGCCGATCCAGGCCGCGAGATCCTGGGCGCTGTGTCCGGTCGGCGCGAGCCAGCGCGGATCGAGCGCGACCATCGCCGCGTTGTAGCCGCCGGCGCTGTGGCCCATGACGAAGACCCGCGCCGGGTCGCCGCCGAGCATCGCCGCGTTGTCGAGCGACCAGGCGACGGCGAGCGCGCTGTCCTTCAGGAACTCGGGATAGCGGACCACCGGATAGAGCCGGTAGTCGGCGACGACGGTCAGGATGCCGCGCTCGGCGAGCGCCTCGCCCATGAACTTGTAGTCGCGACGGTCACCCGACGTCCACGTGCCGCCGTAGAAGAAGACGACGACCGGATAGCCGGCCGGCGGCGCGATCACGGTCGGCGTGTAGATGTCGGCCTTCTGGCGCGGCAGCGGGCCGTAGGCGACGTCTTCGCTGGCCCGATAGGTGTCGGTGCGGACGATGGCGTTCAGTGCCGTCAGCGGCGAGCACGCCGCGAGCGCGACCAGAGCCATGACGGCGACGCCGAGGAGCGCGCCGACGCGCAGGATCGCGCTCATCGGGCCGGCGCCGGGAGACTCGCAGTTGGTGTCATCGACAAGGCGTACGCCGCCGAACGGCGTCCGGATGCGCGACGACGGTCAGCGCGACTCCGAGAGCCGGGCGCGATGGCGCGCGAGCTCGGCGCGCACCCGAACGGGTGCGGTGCCGCCGACGACGTCGCGCGCTGCGAGCGACCCTTGCAGCGACAGCACGTCGATCGCATCGGCGCCGATCGATGCATGGAATCGCTGCAGCTCCGCGAGCGGCACGTCGCCGAGCCCGACGCCTTGTGCGATCGCGTGCTTGACCGCGTGCGCGACGGCTTCGTGGGCGTCGCGAAACGGCACCCCCTTCTTGACCAGGTAGTCGGCGAGATCGGTCGCGGTCGCGTAGCCGCGTGACGCGGCGCGCTCCATCGCCTCGGCCCTGACCGCGATGCCCGGCACCATCTCCACGAAGACGCGCAGCGTGTCCTTCAGCGTGTCGACGGTGTCGAAGAGCGGCTCCTTGTCTTCCTGGTTGTCCTTGTTGTAGGCGAGCGGCTGGCCCTTCATGAGCATCAGCAGGCCCATCAGGTGGCCGACGACGCGGCCGGCCTTGCCGCGCGCGAGCTCGGGCACGTCGGGGTTCTTCTTCTGCGGCATGATCGACGAGCCGGTCGTGAACCGGTCGGCGAGCTGGATGAAGCCGAAGCTCTGGCTCATCCAGAGCACGAGCTCCTCGCTGAGGCGCGACACGTGCACCATGCACAGGGCCGCGGCCGACGTGAACTCGATCGCGAAGTCGCGGTCGCTCACGGCGTCGATGCTGTTCCTGCAGATGCCGTCCATGCCGAGCGCTGTCGCGACCGCGTCGCGGTCGAGCGGAAAGCTCGTGCCCGCGAGCGCCGCCGCGCCGAGCGGCAGGCGATTGGTGCGCGAGCGCACCTCGCCCATGCGCTCTTCATCGCGCGAAAACATCTCGACGTAGGCGAGCAGGTGATGCGCGAACGACACCGGCTGGGCCACCTGCAGGTGCGTGAATCCGGGCAGGATCGTCTCGGTGTGCGCCGACGCGAGCTCGACCAGCGCGCGCTGCAATTCGACGAGCAGGCCGCCGACGCGGTCGATCTCGTCGCGCAGCCAGAGGCGCACGTCGGTGGCGACCTGGTCGTTGCGCGAGCGGCCGGTGTGCAGGCGCTTGCCGGCGTCGCCGGCGAGCGCGACCAGGCGCGCCTCGATGTTGAGGTGGACGTCTTCGAGGTCGACGTTCCAGGCGAACTCGCCGCGCTCGATCTCGCTGCGGATCGTCGCGAGGCCGCTGCGGATCGCGGCGAGATCGTCGGCGCCGATGACGCCGCGGTCGGCGAGCATCGCGGCGTGCGCGAGGCTGCCGGCGATGTCGGCGCGCCAGAGCCGCTGGTCGAAGCCGACGCTGGCCGTGTAGCGCTTCACGAGCTCGCTGGTCGGCTCCGAGAACAGCGCCGACCAGCCTTCGGATTTTTTCTCGAACTGGTTCGCGGACATGGGCGGGCGGTCGGGTCGGAGGTGTGCCAAGCGTGCGCATCGCACGGATTGGCATCGGCGCCAGCGCAACGGGCCCCACGGCGGGGCGTCGGTTGGCGACAATCCCCGTCATGTTCGACGCTTGGCCTCGCAGGATTCTATCGGTGCCCACCCGCTCCGGAGCCGAAGCGTGAACTCGAACGCCGGGCCTGCCGCGGCGAGCAGCTCGGCCTCGCGATCGACCGACTTCGGCTCGACCGTCTTCGACGTCGTCGCGCCCACGACGACGCGCCGCCGCGGCCTCGAGTCAGCCTTCGACGTCTGCCATGTCGGCGTCGTGCTGCGCGCGATCCTGTTCGTGCACGGCACGATGGCCATCGGCCTGGTGTTCGGCGCGTCGAGCTTCTCGGTCTGGCTCGCGCTCACGGCCGCCGGTGCGAGCGTCGCGCTGCCTGCCGTGCTGCTCTGGTTGCTCGTCGTCTGCGGGCTGAAGAAGCCGCTCGCGCGCTCGCCGCTGGCGCTCCAGTGGACGGCCGTGATCGCGCTCGGCGCCATCGCCGCGTTCTGCGCGTCGCGGCTGATCGCCGCGCTGCTGCCCGACGCGGCCGCGGTCGGCCTCGGCGCGCTCGTCGGCTGGGGTCCGGTGCTCGCCGGCGCGGCGATCGCGGCGTCGATCTTCCAGTGGCTGCGCCTGCTCGCGCAGGCGACCTTGCCGGCCGAGACGACGGCGCGCCTCGCCGAGCTGCAGTCCCGCATCCGCCCGCACTTCCTGTTCAACACCCTCAACACAGCGCTGACGCTCGTGCGCCTCGATCCGGCCAAGGCCGAGGGCGTGCTCGAGGACCTGGCCGAGCTCTTTCGCGTCGCGATCACCGAGACCTCCGACTCGGTCTCGCTCGGCGAGGAAGTCGACCTCGCCCAGCGCTACCTCGACATCGAGCAGATCCGCTTCGGCAGCCGCCTGCACGTCACGTGGGAGCTCGACGCGCAGGCCGCGACCGCGCGCGTGCCGCCGCTCCTCTTGCAGCCCTTGGTCGAGAACGCCGTGCGCCATGGCGTCGAGCCGTCGCCCGAAGGCGGCGTGATCCGCGTGCGCACGAAGGTCAAGCTCGGCCGGGCAGTGCTCTCGATCGCCAACAGCGTGCCGAAGGAGCCGTCGCGACCGGGGCACGGCATGGCCTTGAAGAACGTTCGAGAACGCCTGCGCCTCATGCACGACGTGGCAGCGCAGTTCGAGATGCGACAGGACAAGGACGTGTTTCGCGTCCAGATCGTGGTGCCGCTATGAGTGCAGAGATGTCACAGTTTTCGATCCTCGCGGGCGAGGCGGCACCGCTTCGCGTGCTCATCGTCGACGACGAAGAGCTGGCGCGCATGCGCCTGAAGAGCCTGGTCGGCGAATGCGGCGAGCCGGTCGCCGCGGTCGTCGGCGAAGCGGCCAACGCGGCGCAGGCGCTGGTCTGGCTCGCGACGCGCACCTGCGACGTCGTGCTGCTCGACGTGCAGATGCCCGGCCGCGACGGCACCCAGCTCGCGGCCGAGCTGCGCCAGCGCAACCCGGCGCCGGCGGTGGTCTTCGTCACCGCCCACGCCGAGCACGCGCTCAAGGCCTTCGACCTCGAGGCGGTCGACTACCTCACCAAGCCCGTCAGGCGCGAGCGCCTGCAGGCGGCGCTGCGCCGGGTGTCGCAGCGCCTGGGCGCGCCGCCCGCACCGGGCGTGGTCGCGGCCAAGGCCGAAGAGGACGTGCCGGTCATCGTCGTCAGCGACCGCGGTCGCATCATCCGCGTGCCGGTCGCCGACGTGCTCTACATGAAGGCCGAGCTCAAGTACGTCACCTTGCGCACGGCCGACCACACCCACGTGCTCGACGACTCGCTCGCCGAGCTCGAGGAGCGGCTCGGCGACAGGTTCCTGCGTGTCCATCGCAACGCGCTCGTCGCCAGGCGCGCCGTGCGCGCGCTCGAGCGCCGCGCCATCGCCGGCGAGAACGCCGACGACGGCCTCGAAGGCTGGGGCGTGTGCATCGCGCCGGTCAACGAGTGGCTGGCGGTGTCGCGGCGACAGGTCGCGGCGGTGCGGGAAGCGCTGGTCGCGATCGGGCAGTAAGCACCCGGCCGGCCGTCACGGCGGTCCGCGTCGGCCGGTAGCCATTGCGGCGCCGGCGTTCGACAATCGGCGCATGGGCAGGTTCGAGCGTCGCTGGCGCGCCGCGTCCCGGAGGCACTGGGCGATCCTGATCGCCTGCCTCGCGCTCGTCGTCGCCGCAGTCCGGCTCGCCGTCGGTGAGCGCGCGAGTCCCGGCGTTTTCGTCCTGCCGTCACCCGCGCGACCGTCGGTGATGTCCGCGACCGATTCCGCCGCCGAGGCAATCGTCGAACGTGCACTGCCCGTCGCCGTCGGCACCCGAGGCAATGAGCGCGTCGAGGTCTGCGGCCTCGGCTGGGTCGAGGCCGGCGCCGACGGCAGCATCGACCCCGCGATCCTCGCGCGCATGCCGGCGCTCGCCGCCTCGCGGCGTCGCATGATGGATTCGCTGGCATCGAGCGGCGACGACTTCGAGCGCGCTGCGGCGCTGTGGCTCAGGATGTTCGATCCGGCCAGCGCGACCCTTGCCGCCGACTTCCGCGAGCAGCTTGCGCGAAGCGCGACGACGACCCGCGATCCGCGCGTCTATGCCTTGGCCTTCAAGATGTGCACGAAGACGCTCGACACTGGGAGCTGCGCTTTGCTGAGTGCGAGGCGCTGGGCCCAGCTCGACGGCAGCAACGGCGTGCCATGGATATTCCTCTTCGACGAAGCGACGACCCGCAAGGATCGCCAGCAAGCCGAGGAGGCGCTCTTTCATCTCGCCACTGCGGCGCGCGTCGACGACCGGTTCTTCGCAGTGCCCGGCTTGCTGGCAAGCCGCGCAGGCGGCTCGGACATGGAGCTCCTGACAGTGAACGAGCTCGTTACCGAGGCGATCGGTCTGGCCGCCGCCGAATTTCCTCCGCTCCAGACCGTCGCGAACGCGTGTCGCGGCCCTGCGCTGCTCGACGACAACCGAAACCAGCGTTGCGACGCGGTCGCTTCGGCCCTCGCCGATCGCTCTGACACCTTGTGGTTCGCGTCGGTGGGGGCTGCCATCGGTCGCCGCCTCGGTTGGCCGTCGATACGGACCGAGGCGATCGCTGCGCTCTCGGCTGCCAGCATCGAATCGCTGCCAACCCAGGAGACGAGTTCCTTGCGATGGACTTGCCGCCAGACTGCCGACGCCCTGGAGCGCTACAGGCGCCAGGGCGTCGTCGGCGAAGTCCGCTACGCCCGCGAATGGATCGAGGCGAGCGGCACCTCCGTCGAGCGCTATGCCCTCAAGCAGGCGGAAATGCGTCGGCGCCAGGCCGATGCCTTGGCCCGCGCAGCGAACATATCAGTGCTGGCCACCGCGACAGCCGCCAGCGACGCGGTCGCGTCGGCGCCCTCCCGCTAGCCCGTATTGCGCAACCCCGCCGCCAACCCGTTGATCGAGATGTGGATCCCGCGCTGCACCCGCTCGAGCCCGGCGTCGTTCTTGCGACTCGCCCGATAGCGCCGCATCAGCTCGACCTGCAGGTGGTTGAGCGGGTCGAGATACGGGAAGCGATGCTCGATCGAGCGCGCGAGCGACGGATTGGAGGCGAGCCGGTCCTTCTCGCCGGTGATCAGCGTCAGCGCTGCGCTGGTGCGCGTCCACTCGGCCTCGATGCGCGCGAAGATCTTCTTGCCGAGCTTCCTGTCCTCGACCAGGCCGGCGTAGCGCGCGGCGATCGCCATGTCGCTCTTGGCGATGACCATGTCGAGATTCGAGATCAGGGTCGCGAAGAACGGCCAATCGCTCGCCATGCGGCGCAGCAGCGCGAGCCGCTTCGTGCGTTCGCCCTCGCCGAAATCACCCTCGCCGAGATAGGCCTCGACGCCGAGGCCGAAGCCGTACCAGCCGGGCAGCGCCACGCGGCACTGGCCCCAGCTGAAGCTCCACGGGATCGCGCGCAAGTCCTCGATCGCCTGGGTCGCCTTGCGCGATGCCGGCCGCGAGCCGATGTTGAGCTCGGCGATCTCGCGGATCGGCGTCGCGCTGAAGAAGTAGTCGGTGAAGCCGGGCGTCTCGTAGACGAGCGCACGGTACGCGGCCATGCTTGCCGTGCTGATCGCTGCTGCAGCGTCGAGAAAGCCCTTGGGCGCGCTGCGCGTCGGCTTCAGCAGCGTCGCCTCGAGCGTCGCGGCGACCAGCGTCTCGAGGTTGCGCCGGCCGATCTCGGGCTGGGCGTACTTCGAGGCGATCACCTCGCCCTGCTCGGTCAGCCGGATCTGCCCGTTCACCGTGCCCGGCGGCTGCGCCAGGATCGCCTGGTAGCTCGGGCCGCCGCCGCGCCCGACGGTGCCGCCGCGGCCGTGGAAGAGGCGCAGCGTGATCGCGTTCGACGCTCGCAGCTCGTCGAACAGCGCGACCAGCGCGATCTCGGCGCAGTACAGCTCCCAGTTGCTCGTGAACGCGCCGCCGTCCTTGTTGCTGTCGCTGTAGCCGATCATCACGTCCTGCACGGCGCCCGAGCGCTGCATCAGGTCGGCGATGCCGGGCAGGGCGTAGTACTCGCGCATGATCGTCGCCGCGCTGCGCAGGTCGCCGATGGTCTCGAAGAGCGGCGAGACGATGAGCGCCGTGGTCGCGCCGTCGTCGAGCGTGCCGCGGAACAGTCCCGCTTCCTTCAGCAGCACGAGCGCTTCGAGCAGGTCGCTCACGCTCTCGGTGTGCGAGATGATGTAGTGGCGCAGCGCCTCGCGGCCGAAGCGGACGAGCATCGCGGCCGCCTGCTCGAAGACGGCGAGCTCGTTCCGGCTCGCCTCGCTGTACGCCCCGGCCCGCGCGCTCTCGAAGACGCGCAGCGGCCGTGCATCGTTGAGCACGCCGACCAGCAAGGCGCGTCGAGCGGCTTCGTCGAGCGCCGAATAGTCGGCCTCGATGCGCGCCACCCTGAGCAGCTCGGCGACGACCGCCTCGTGCTTGTCGGAGCTCTGGCGCAGGTCGACGGTCGCGAGGTGAAAGCCGAAGACCTGTGCCGCGCGGATCAGCGGCGCGAGGCGCGGACGGACGAGCGCCTGCGCGTGGTGCGAGCGCAGCGACGCCTCGATCGTGCGCAGGTCGGCGAGGAAATCGGCGCTGTCGGCATACGGCCGGCTCGGCTTGACGGCATGGCGCAGCGCCTCGGTGCCGGTGAGCGTCTGCAACGTCGCGGCGAGGCGCGCATAGACGCCGACGAGGGCGCGCCGATAGGGCTCGTCCTCGCGATGCACGTTCGAGTCGCCCGACGCTTCGGCGAGGCGCTGCATGGCGGGCGACACCGGCTGCAGCGTCGCCGAGTTCGAGAGCTCGGCGCCGAGCTCGTGGACCTGCGTCAGGTAGTGGCGCAGGGCAGTCTCGCTCTGGCGCTCGAACGCGGTGAGCAGGGTCGCCGCGCCGACGAAGGGATTGCCGTCGCGGTCGCCGCCGATCCAGTTGCCCATCCGAAAGAAGGTCGCGATCTCGAGGCCGGGGAGCGCTTCCTCGATGTCGCGATAGAGGATCGGGATCTGCGTCAAAAAGGTCGCGCGGTAGTAGCTGAGGGCGTTCTCGATCTCGTCGTCGACGGTGAGCTTGGCGGTGCGCAGCATGCGCGTCTGCCAGAGCTGCGTCACGCGGGCGCGCAGCATCGCCTCGCTCTCGGCGAGCTCGTGCTCGCTCGACTGCGGCGAGCGCGCCGCGAGCAGCTCGGCGACGGCGCGCTCGGCGTCGAGGATGCTCTTCCTCTGCACCTCGGTCGGGTGGGCGGTGAGCACGGGCGAGATGAAGCCGTGGTTGAGCGTCTCGGCGATCCGGTCGGCATGCACGCCGCGCCGGGCAAGGCGCTCGAAGGCCATCTTCAGCGAGCCTTCCTGCAGATGCCCTTGGCGCTCGTGGACCCCGCGCCGGCGCAGGTGATGGCGGTCTTCGGCGATGTTGGCCAGATGAGAGAAGTAGCTGAACGCGCGGATCACGCTCACCGTGTGGTCGCCGGAGAGGCTCATCAGCAGCCGGTCGAGGTCGCGGCCTGCGCGCTTGTCGCGCTTGAGCCGGTAGCCGACGGCGAGCTGGCGGATG
The DNA here is from genome assembly GCA_038236565.1 of Burkholderiales bacterium. GTDB lineage: Bacteria > Pseudomonadota > Gammaproteobacteria > Burkholderiales > Burkholderiaceae_C > Schlegelella_A. Next base: position 22,623 of record JBBRZP010000034.1, read on the forward strand.
CGCTCGACGCGGTCGAAGGCGGCGCTCCCTTCCTGCTCGCGGATGACGTCGCCGAGGATCCGGCCGAGCAGCCGGATGTCGTCGACGAGCGGCCGGTTCTTGTCGACGCCGGGGTCCTCGACCTTCTTCTTCTCTCGTGCCATGCGCCCGATGATGCAGGAGACGTGCCTGCTAGCATGCCTCGCATGGCCGCCACCATCGTCATCGCCACCCGCGAAAGCCGCCTCGCGCTCTGGCAGGCCGAGCACGTCCGCGACCTGCTCGTCGCCGGCGGCGCCGAGGTCACGCTGCTGCCGATGACGACGCGCGGCGACCAGATCCTCGATCGGTCGCTGTCGAAGGTCGGCGGCAAGGGCCTGTTCGTCAAGGAGCTCGAGACGGCACTCGCCGACGGCCGCGCCGACATCGCCGTGCACTCGCTGAAGGACGTGCCGATGGACCTGCCGGCGGGCTTCACGCTCGCCGGCGTGCTCGAGCGCGAGGACGCGCGCGACGCCTGGGTCTCGAACCGCTACGCGACGCTCGCCGATCTGCCGCAGGGCGCGGTCGTCGGCACGTCGAGCCTGCGCCGCGTCGTCCAGCTCGGGGCGCTGCGGCCCGATCTGCGCATCGAGCCCTTGCGCGGCAACCTCGACACGCGCCTGCGCAAGCTCGACGAAGGCCACTACGACGGCATCGTGCTGGCCGCGGCCGGGCTCGTCCGGCTCGGGCTGGCATTGCGCATCCGCGATCGCTTCGCCGAGACGGCGATGCTGCCGTGCGCCGGCCAGGGCGCGCTCGGCATCGAGACGCGTGCCGATGCCGGCGCGCTGATCGAGCGCGTCAGCGCGATGGCGCACCGGTCGACGCAGCTCGCCGTCGCGGCCGAACGCGCCGTCTCGCGTGCGCTGGGCGGCAGCTGCAGCATGCCGCTCGCCGCGCACGCGACCTGGCAGGGCGGGGCGCTGTCGCTGCACGCGGCGGTCGGACATCCGACACGGCGCGAGTCGCCGCTGCTGCGCGCGCACGTCGAGGACCGGATCGCCGACGAACGCGCCGCGGACTTGCTCGGCACACGGGCCGCGCGGGCGCTGCTCGCCGCGGGCGCGGCGCCGTACCTGGCCGCGGCCGAGAGCCTGGGTGCGACGACTGCCGTCGACTAGGCCCGGCGCCGCCGGGCCCGTGCGCCGATGACGCAGCGAGCGCGCGTCCTGGTCACCCGGCCGGCCGCCCAGGCGGGATCCTGGATCGAGCGACTGCGCGCCCGCGGCCTCGACGCCGAAGCCCTGCCGCTGATCGAGATCGCGGGCGTCGACGATCCGCGTCCCGTGGTCGACGCGTGGACAAGCCTCGCCTCGCGGCGGCTGGTGTTCTTCGTCAGCGCCAACGCCGTCGAGCACTTCTTCGCGGCGCGCCCCGATGGTGCTGCCTGGCCCGCGGAAGTCGAAGCCGCCGTGCCCGGACCTGGGACGGCGACGACGCTGCGGGCGCTCGGCGGTGACGCGATCGTCATCGTCGCGCCCCCGGACGACGCGCCCCAGCTCGACTCGGAAGCGCTCTGGGCGCGCCTGAGCGAGCGCGACTGGCGGGAGGCGAGCGTGCTCGTCGTCCGCGGCGACGGCGGCCGCGACTGGCTCGCGGATCGCTTCGTCCAGGCGGGCGCTTCGGTCGACGCGGTGAGCGCCTACCGGCGCGTCGTGCCGGTGTTCGCGGGCGACGATCGCCGCCGCCTCGACGACGCTCTGGCCAGCCCCGCGTCGATCTGGCTCTTCAGCAGCTCGGAGGCGATCGCCAACCTCGAGGCGATCGCCGGCAGCGGCCGCGTCGCCGGCGCGCGTGCCGTCGCCACCCATCCGCGCATCGCCGCCAGGGCGCGCGTCGCCGGCTTCGGGACGGTCGTCGACGCCGCACCGGGTCTCGACGCGGTGGTCGCCTGCATACAATCGTTCGAACCGTGAACGACGATTCCTCGCCTGCCTCCGCGCCTCGCGACGTCGCCCCTCCGACCGCTCCTCCCGCCGCCTTCCAGGACGCCGCGCCTCCCGGGCGCCCAGCCGCAGAGCCGGCACGTTCGGCCGGCACGCGCGGCCTGCCGCTGGCGGTGCTGCTGGTCTCGCTGCTCGCGCTCGTCGCGATCGTCTTCGCCTGGCGCGCCGACCAGCGCGTGCGCGGCAGCGAGCGCGAGCTCGTCAAGCGCCAGCAGGACAGCGCCGTGCAGGTGGCCGAAGCGACGCTGGTCGCCCGCCAGGCGCAGGAAGGCGCGCGCGAGTCGGCCGCGAAGGTCGCCCTGCTCGAAGCGCGGCTCAACGAAGTCGCCCTCCAGCGCAGCCAGCTCGAGGCGCTGGTCCAGTCGGTGGCCCGGTCGCGCGACGAGAACCTGCTCGGCGACGGCGAAGCGGCGCTGCGCGCCGGCATGCAGCAGGCGTCGCTCACCGGCAGCGCCGAGCCGCTGCTCGCGGCGCTGAAGCAGCTCGACGATCGCTTCGCCGGCGCCAGCCAGCCCCGTCTGGAGCCGGTGCGCCGGGCCATCGCGCGCGACATCGACCGCGTCAAGGCTGCGACCGTCGCCGACGTCGCGACGCTCTCGATCAAGCTCGACGAGGCGGTGCGCATGGTCGACGAGCTGCCGCTGCTCTCGGTCGCCGAGCCGCGTCGCGATCCGGCGCGCCGCGCCGATGCTGCCGGCGTCGATCCGGCGTTGCCGGCGGCTGCGCAAGCCGCGTCGTCTTCGGCCAGCAGCCCGGGCAGCGGCCTCGGCGCATGGCTTTCGACGCAGCTCGGCACGGCCGGCAGCTTCCTCGTCGGCAGCGCCTGGGCGGAGCTTCGCTCGCTCGTCCGGATCACGCGCATCGACCAGCCGGAGGCGATGCTGGTTGCGCCCGACCAGGCCTTCTTCCTGAAGGAGAACCTGAAGCTGCGCCTGCTCAACGCGCGGCTGTCGCTGATGGCGCGCCAGTTCGACGCGGCGCATGGCGACCTCCGCTGGGCGCAAGGCGCGATCGATCGCTATTTCGACCGCTCGTCGAAGCGGACGCAGGCGGCCACCGACCTGCTGCGCCAGGTCGCGCAGCAGGCGCGCCAGTCGCCGGCCGCGCGTCCCGACGACACGCTGGCGGCGCTCGCCGCGGTCGCCGGCGCGCGCTAGCGCATCCGCCATCGGGATGTCCGGCGTGCGTCTCGCGATCTGGTTCGTCCTTCTCTTTGCCGTGGCTGTCGTCGCGGCCGCGACCTTCGGCACCAACGACGGCCTGGCGACCTTCTACTGGGGCGGCTGGCGCATGGACTTGTCGCTCAACTTCTTCGTCCTGCTGCTCGTCGCGACGTGCTTCGTGCTGGTCGGCGCGATCCAGGGCGTCAACTCGCTCTTCGGCCTGCCGCGGCGGGCTCGCGAATGGCGCACGGCGCGCCGCGATCGCAGTGGTCAGGCAGCGTTGCGCGAGGCGCTCGCCTTCTATTTCGGCGGCCGCTACACGCGCGCCCAGAAGTCGGCCCAGCGCGCGCTCGCGATCCAGGCCGAGACGCCCGAGCTCGCGCAGGACAACGAGTTCA
>JBBRZP010000035.1:0-26124 GCA_038236565.1 Burkholderiales bacterium
AGACGCATCGCGCCTTCCAGCCCGCTCAGCGAGAGCGGAAACATCCGCTGCTGCACCAGCTGCTGGATGATGGAAATGCTCTGCCGGTACTGCCACACGCCCTGCGGTTCGGGGTTGATCCACACGAACTTGGGGAAGGCATTCGTCAGGCGCTGCAGCCATTCGGCGCCGGCTTCTTCGTTGTTGTATTCGACCGAGCCGCCCGGCTGCAGCACTTCGTACGGGCTCATGGTGGCGTCGCCGACGAAAATGAGCTTGGTGTCGGCCGGGTACTTGCGCAGGATGTCCCAGGTCGGAAAGCGCTCGGCGTTGCGGCGCCGGTTGTTCTTCCACAGGTAGTCGTAGACGCAGTTATGGAAGTAGAAGAACTCCATGTTCTTGAATTCGGTCTTGGAGGCCGAAAACAGCTCCTCCACCCGTTCGATATGGTCGTCCATGGTACCGCCCACGTCGAGCAGCATCAGCACCTTGATCTTGTTCTTGCGTTCGGGCTGCATCCGGATGTCGAGGTAGCCGGCGTTGCTGGCGGTGGCGCGGATGGTGGCGTCGAGCGCCAGTTCCTCGTCCAGGCCTTCGCGCGCGAACTTGCGCAGGCGCCGCAGCGCCACCTTGATATTGCGCGTGCCCAGTTCGCGCTCGGCGTCGTAATCGCGGTAGGCGCGCTGCTCCCACACCTTGACCGCACCTTTGTTGCGCGACTTGTCCTGCCCGATGCGGATGCCCTGCGGGTTGTAGCCGTAGGCGCCGAACGGGCTGGTGCCGCCGGTGCCGATCATCTTGTTGCCGCCCTCGTGGCGCTTCTTCTGCTCCTCGAAGCGCTTCTTCAGCGTCTCCATCAGCTCGTCCCAGCCCATCTTCTCGATCGCCGCCTTCTCCTCGGGCGTGAGCTCGAGCTCGAGGCGCTTCTGCAGCCACTCGAGCGGGATCTCCTGGGTGAAGTCGGTGAGCATCTCGACGCCCTTGAAGTAGGCGGCGAAGGCGCGATCGAACTTGTCGAACTGGGACTCGTCCTTCACGAGCGAGGCGCGTGCGAGGTAGTAGAAGCGGTCGATCGTCGGGCCTTCGTCCTCGTCGTCGATGACGCCGGCCTCGATCGCCTCGAGCAGCGTCAGGTACTCCTTCACCGAGACCTTGAGCTTGGCGGCGCGCAGCGTGAAGAAGAAGTCGATCAGCATGGTTCGCAGTGCGATGTCGCCGGGCTCCGGCGCCGCGGCGGGACAGGATACCGGTTCGCCCGCGCCGCCGCGCATGACCCGGAAAGCAGTGGGCTTTCAAAGAGAATGCCGCCATGGTGCCTCCGTCCCGGCTTCCCGATCCGCGCAGCAATCCGCGCGCCTTCCTGCGCGCCCTGTTCGACGCGGCCGTCGCGCAGGCCGTGCCGGGTCCGGTGCTCGCCACGTTTCTGCCGCCGCCGCCGCGCGGCCGCACGTTTGTCTTCGGGGCGGGCAAGGCCGGTGGCGCGATGGTCGCGTCGCTCGAACGGCTCTGGCCGGGCTCCGCGCCGATGAGCGGGCTCGTCGTCACGCGTTACGACTACGTGCCGCGCGAGTTCGTGGCTGCCCGTTCGCGCGGCGACACGCGGATCGAGGTCGTCGAGGCTGCGCATCCGGTGCCCGACGAGGCAGGCCGTCGGGCCGCCGCGCGCATCCTCGAGCTCGCGCACGGCCTGACCGGAGACGATCTCGTGATCTGCCTGATGTCGGGCGGCGCGTCGTCGCTGCTCGCGCTGCCCGCCGCGGGCGTGACCTTCGCCGAGAAGCAGGCGATCAACGGCGCGCTCCTGCGCAGCGGTGCCGCGATCGACGAGATGAACTGCGTGCGAAAGCACCTGTCCGCGATCAAGGGCGGGCGGCTGGCGGCCGCGTGCGCGCCGGCGCGCGTCGTCACGCTGCTGGTCAGCGACGTGCCCGGCGACTCGCCGTCGGTGATCGGCAGCGGCCCGACCGTGCCCGATCCGACGACCTGCGCCGATGCGCTCGCCGTCCTCGGCCGCTACGCCATCGACGTGCCGCCCAGGGTCCGCGCCGGCCTCGAGAGCGGCGCCTTCGAGACGCCCAAGCCAGGCGATGCCGCTTTCGCGCGCAACGACGTCCATCTCGTCGCCACGCCGCAGCAGTCGCTCGACGCCGCCGCCGCGCTCGCGCGCTCCGCCGGGATCGAGGCGCACGTGCTCGGTGACGAGATCGAGGGCGAGTCGCGCGAGGTCGGCAAGGTGCACGCCGCGCTGGCGCGCCAGGTCGCGCGCCGTGGCCAGCCGTTCGCGGCGCCGTGCGTGATCCTCTCGGGCGGCGAGACGACAGTCACCGTGAAGCAGAAGGGCGGACGCGGCGGCCGGGCGACCGAGTTCCTGCTCGGATGCGCGATCGGGCTGCAGGAATCGCCGAACATCTGGGTACTCGCCGCCGACACCGACGGCATCGACGGCGTCGAGACCAATGCCGGCGCCTTCGTCGCGCCCGACACGCTGGCGCGAGCGCGCGAGCGGTCGGTGGGCGCGCGCGATCACCTGGATCGCAACGACGCGTTCTCGTTCTTCGAGGCGCTCGACGACCTGGTCGTGACCGGGCCGACGTTCACCAACGTCAACGACTTCCGGGCGATCCTGGTCGTGTGAAGCGCGCACCGCGCGGCGCCGCCGGCGAGCGGCCGTCGCGGCCGGGGCGCTGGTCCATGCGCGAGCCGTGGTGGCGATGCGGCCCGTCGCTGCGGCCCTGAGCGAACACGACCAGGCCGCCGGCATACGGATCGTCGCCGTACGCGACCACGCGATCGCGCTCGAGCGCCATGCTGCGGCGCTGCATGTCCTCGTCGAGCGCGCGCTGCTGCTGGGCGATGCGGCGCTCGATGCGCTCGCTCACGAGCTGGGCCTCGACCTGGACGTCGAGCGCACGCCGGCGCGAAGCCGCGGGATCCTCTCGCTCGACCTGCCATGAGCGCTCGGTCTTGGCGCCGGGGGCCGCGCGGTCGGTGAAGAGAACGCGGCCGTCGGAGGTGCGCTGGAGCAGGATTTGCGTCGTCGCGGGCGCCTCCGCCAGGGCGACGAGCGGGCTGCCCACCAGGGCAACGACGGCGAGAAGGGCGATGGTCCGCATGACGATTCCTCGGCGAGCGTCGTCTGCGCGACGACGCGACAACTGTGCCACCACTCGGGTGCGCGCGTGCTGCGGCGTGAAAATTCCCGCCCTTGTTACGCTTGTCGGTTCCACCACCTCATCTGCGTCCACCATGACCGACATCCACACCGTGCGATCCGGGCCGCTCGCCGCCGCCGTTCGCGCCATCGTCGCCGCCGCGGGCTCGCACGAGGCGGAGGCCGCGCAGGTGGCAGACAACCTCGTCGAGGCCAACCTGCGCGGCCACGACTCGCACGGCGTCGGCATGGTGCCGCGCTACATCGACGCGGTCCTCGAAGGCGGTCTGGCGGTCAACGCCCACGTGGCAGTGCGCCAGGACAGCGGCGCGCTGCTGACGCTCGACGGCCAGCGCGGCTACGGCCAGGTGATCGGCAGCGAGGCGATGGCGCTCGGCATCGCGCGCGCCAAGGAGCACGGCGTGTGCGTCGTCGGCCTGGCGCATTCGCACCACCTCGGCCGGATCGGCCACTGGGCCGAGCAGTGCATCGCCAGCGGCCTGGTCTCGATCCATTTCGTCAACGTGCTGTCGCGGCCGATCGTCGCGCCCTTCGGCGGCCGCGACGCGCGCATCGGCACCAATCCGTTCTGCGTCGGCATCCCGCGTCCCGGCAGCGAGCCGATCGTGCTGGACTTCGCGACCAGCAAGATCGCGCAGGGCAAGACGCGCGTCGCCCACAACAAGGGCGAGTCGGTCGAGCCCGGGACGCTGATCGACGACAAGGGCGAGCCGACGACCAACCCGCGCTACACGGTGATCGAGCCGATCGGCGCGCTCCTGCCCTTCGGCGAGCACAAGGGATCGGGCCTGGCGCTGATCTGCGAGCTGCTCGGCGGCGCGCTCGCCGGCGGCGAGACCGCCCGCCCCATCACCGACGGCCGGCGTCGCGTCCTCAACAGCATGTTCTCGATCCTCGTCGATCCCCAGCGCCTCGGCACCGCCGCCAATCTCGCGCGCGAGATGGAGGGCTACGTCGCCTACGCCACCGCGTCGCCGCCGCAGCCCGGCGTCGGCCGGGTGCGCACGCCCGGCGAGCCGGAGCGCGAGACGCGCGCCAAGCGGCTCGCGGAAGGCATCGCGATCGACGCGGTGACCTGGGGCGAGATCCTGGCGGCGGGCGAGAAGGTCGGCGTTGCCGGCGCGCGCGTCGACGCGATGGCACGCGGTTAGCCAAGGCTCGGCATGCCTTCAGCTTCCGCTCGCGGCGCACGCCGCGGATCCCTGCGCGACCTCGCCGCAGCCCTTGTCCTCGCCGTCGCCGGCGTCGCGAGCGTCCACGCCGCCGGCGACATCGACAAGCTGCGCATGCCGCCGGGATTTCGCGTCGAGCTCCTCACCGACGCGGTGCCGAACGCGCGCCAGATGACGCTCGGCCGCCACGGCGACGACTCGGGCGTCGTCTACGTCGGCAGCGCCCGCGCCGGCAACGTCTATGCGGTCGAGTACGGCGCCAGCGGGCGCGGCAACGCGCGCACGATCGCCATGAACCTCGACACGCCGTCGGGCGTCGCCTGGCGCGACGGCAAGCTCTACGTCGGCGCGTCGGCGAGAGTGCTGCGCTACGACGGTATCGACGACCGCCTCGCTCAGCCTCCGGCGCCTGTCGTCGTCACCGACGCGTTTCCGCCGGATGCGCACCACGGCCGCCGCTTCATCGCCTTCGGGCCGGACGGCAAGCTCTACGTGCCGGTCGGTGCGCCTTGCAACATCTGCCAGCCCGGCGATCGCCACGGCGTGATCCAGCGTATCGCGCGCGACGGCGGCCCGATCGAGACTGTCGCGCGCGGCGTGCGCAACTCGGTCGGCTTCGACTGGAACCCGGCCGACCAGTCGCTCTGGTTCACCGACAACGGCCGCGACATGCTCGGCGACGACCTGCCGGCCGACGAGCTCGATCGCGTCGGCCGCGCCGGCGAGCACTTCGGCTTCCCGTTCTGCCACCAGGGCGACACGCCCGATCCGCAGTTCGGCAAGCAGCGCGCGTGCAGCGAGTTCACGCCGCCGGCTGCGCTGCTCGGCGCCCATGTCGCGGCGCTCGGCATGCGCTTCTACGCCGGCACGCAGTTCCCGGCGGCGTACCGAGGCAACGCCTTCATCGCCGAGCACGGCTCGTGGAACCGGACAAAGAAGAGCGGCTACCAGGTGGTGCGCGTCGCCATCGACGGCCAAGGGCGCGCCGGATCGCCCGAGCCCTTCCTGCACGGCTTCCTGCAGGTCGACGGCAGCGGTCGCGAAACGGTGTGGGGACGGCCCGCCGACGTGCTGCCGCTGCCCGACGGATCGCTGCTCGTCAGCGACGACCTGGCCGGCGCGATCTACCGCGTCCGCTACGGCCCATACCTTCGGTCCGTCGCTTCGGTCAGTAGAGCGGCCGGCGGTCGCGCAGCAGCTGCGCCGAGGCGATCGCCGAGCACGACGACAGGATCACGCAGGTCCAGATGACCGGGACGTAGCTGCCGCTGCGATCGAACACGGCTCCGGCGAGCACCGGGCCGAGCAGGTTGCCGAACGCCGCGCCGCTGTAGAGCGTGCCGAGGATGCTCGAGACCGCTCGGGCGCCGAACAGGTCCATGCAGATGGCAGGCATCAGCGAGACGATGCCGCCGTAGCTGAGGCCGAGCCAGAGCGAGAAGATCGCGAGCGCGACGTATCCGCCGGCGCCGAGCCAGAGCAGGTAGCTCGCGCCGAGCGAGGCCTCGAGCAGGACGATGCTGGCGACGCGGCCGAGCCGGTCGGCGAGCCCGCCGATGGCGAAGCGGCCGACGATGCTGCCGACGCCGATCAGGCCGACGAGGCCGACCGCGCGGGCATCGCCGATGCCGAGGTCGCGCGCCGCCGCCGAGACGTGGGCGAACGGAATGAACATCGCCGGCGCGGCCAGCACGCAGGCGAGATACATCCACCAGAAGCGGCGGCTGTGCAGCGCCTCCTTCAGCGACAGCCCTGCTGCTGCCGTGCCGGGCGCGCCGCGCGCCGGTGCCCGGCGCAGCAGCAGCGCCGCGCCGATGCCGACGACGAGGACGCCGGCGGCGATCGCCTGCAGCGCATGGCGCCAGCCGAGCGCGTCGATCGCCGTCGTCGCGAGCAGCGGCAGGGCGAGCGTTCCGACGCCGATGCCCGCGCTGGCGATGCCGGCGGCGAACGCGCGGCGTTGCACGAACCACGGTGCCACGTTCGCGATCGACGGCGCATAGACCAGGCCGATGCCGACACCGAGGCCGGCGCCCCAGGCGACGTAGATCGCCGCCATCGACTGCGCGAAGCTGCTCGCCAGCAATCCCGCGGCGATGATCGCCATGCCCGCGGCGCACACCAGGCGCGGACCGAAGCGGTCGGCGAGCACGCCGGCGCCGGCGCCGAGCAGGAAGTAGATCAGCCCCGAGAGGCCGAAGACGAGCGAGACGTCGGCGCGCTCGGCGTGGAACTCGGCGCCGAAGGAGCGGAAGAACGCGGCGAAAGAATAGGCGACGCCGAAGATGACCGCGACGCAGCCGAACGCTCCCCAGACGACCTGCCAACCGCGAGGGTCTTCAAGGGACGCCGCAGGCGTCCGCCCCTCCATCTCGGAGGGAGGGGAGCGAAGCGGGGAGGGAGCCATCCTGTGCAGAGCGGCTCGCCGGGGCGAGGCTCGTGCTAAGGCACGAGCTTCGCCCCGGTGAGCTGTTCTTGCGCTTCGACGAGCGAGGGCACGAACTTCTTGCCGTGGCCGAGCGCGCTCGCGATCACGAGCGACTGGTGCACTGCTTCTCCGACGACGGTCGGAATCGCCAGGCCCTCGGCGAGGTGGGTGTAGTAGCGCACGTCCTTCCTCGCGTTGTCGAGCTCGAAGCGGAGCGCGCCCAGGTCGCCCTGCAAGGTCTTCGACATCATCTGGAACAGGCCCGAGTTGACGGCGCCGACCGAGACGATGTCGACGAGCTTCTGCGGATCGATGCCGGCGCGCTGGCCGACGGCGAAGGCCTCCGCCGTCGCCGTGCAGATCGCCTGGGCGATGAAGTTGTTGAGCAGCTTGACGATGTGGCCGGCGCCGGGCGCGCCGACGTGGAAGACGTTCTCCGCGAACGCGTGCAGGACAGGCTCGAGCCGCGCGAAAGTCGCGTCGTCGGCGCCGACCATGACGTTGAGCCGGCCCGCCTCGGCCTCGATCGGCGTGCGCGCGAGCGGCGCGTCGACGAGCAGCACGTCGGCCTTCGCGGCGATGTCGCGCAGGCGCGCCGTCGAGTCGGGCTCGCTCGTCGAGCAGTCGACGATGACGAGCCCGGGCCGCGCGCCGGCGAGCAGGCCGAGCGGCCCCTCGAGCGACGCCTCGACCTGCGGCGAGCCGGTGACGCAGAGGAACACGATCTCGCTCGCCGCGGCGAGCTCGGCTGGCGTCTTCTTCTCGACCGCGCCGGCGCCGAGCAGGTCGGCGACGCGCTCGCGGTTGCGGTGCACCGTGAGCGACAAGGCATGTCCCTTGGCGAGCAGGTTCTTCGCCATGCCGTGGCCCATCAAGCCCGATGCACCGATGAATCCGATCGCCGTCATTAACGTCTCCTCGTTGTTGGAGACGATTGTGCGCAGCCTCGCTGCGCGAAGTCATCCGGACGGACGCTAGGACGCCTCGCCGACCCAGGCGACGATCTGCGCCGACTGCACCGCACCCGCCTGGCGCTTGGTCTCGCGGCCGGACTCGAGCCTGACCAGCGTCGGGATGCTGCGGATCGCGAAGCGCGCCGACGTCTGCGGGCTTGCGTCGCTGTCGACCTTGGCGAGCACGGCGCGGCCCTTCAGCTGGCGTGCCGCGGCCTCGAACTGCGGCGCCATCGCGCGGCACGGGCCGCACCACGCGGCCCAGAAGTCGACGACCACCGGCAGGTCGCTGCGCTCGACGAAGCGCGCGAAGGTCGCGTCGTCGAGGGCGACGGGCGCGCCGTCGAGCACGGCGCGGCCGCATTTGCCGCACACCGGGTCCTCGGCGGCGCGCTCGGCAGGCACGCGGTTGGCGGCGAGGCAGTGCGGGCAGACGACGAGCATGGCGATCTCCGTGAGCGATGGGCCGAGCGTAGCGAGGAACGCGTGCCCCTGACGTCGACGGGCGTACCGATTGCCTTCCCGTCTCCTCTCACCACTTCGCACAAAGACACCCATGGATCGCTTCATCGACAAGGTCGTCATCGTCACGCCACCGAGGCGACGCTCGACCAGTGGGAGCACACGATGGCCGTCAACGCCGGCGGCGTCTTCCACGGCTCGCGCGCGGCGCTGCCGCACCTGATCGCGAGCCGCGGCTGCATCGTCAACACGGCAGCGGTGTCGGGCCTCGGTGGCGACTGGGGCCTGTCGTTCTACAGCGCGTCGAAGGGTGCGATCGTCAACTTCACGCGCGCCCTTGCGATGGACCACGGCGCCGACGGCGTGCGCGTCAACTGCGTCTGCCCGAGCCTGACGACGGCCGACAAGAGGTCGCGGCGGTGATCGCGTTCCTGTCGAGCGACGACGCCAGCTTCGTCAGCGGCGTCGCCTTGCCGGTCGACGGCGGCCTCACGGCATCGAACGGCCAGCCGAAGATGGGCCCAGCTCAGAACATCACTTCGTAGCGGAAGCCCTTGTAGGCGAGCACGGCCGAGCGGCGCCGGATCTTGTCGAGCACGAGCCCGGCCGAAAGCTGGTCGCCCTCGTGGAAGACCTGTCCGTTGATCATCACCATGCGGCTCGCGGCGTCGCCCGAATAGCTCGAGCCGTTGATCGCGACCCGCGGCAGCTCGCGCCGGATGTCTTCCGGCAGCTCCGTCTGGGCGTAGATGCGGGGCTCGGAGGCCGCCGTCGCGGGCGGCGCCTTCGCGGCGTCGACCTTCGGCACGGCGAGTGCGACGACGGGCGCGGGCTTCGGAACCTCGACTCTCGGGTTCGCGAGCGCGACCGGCGGCGGGACCTTTGCAGGCGCAGCGGCGACGGGTCGCGGTGCCGGTCGGATCGCCGGCGGCGGCTGGACGGGCTGCGCCATCGTCGGCGGTGGCGACGCCGTCTGCGTGGACACGGTGGCCGGCGGCGGCGCGGCGGCGATCTCGGCGAGCGACTGCGGCACGGGTGCGGCCGTCGCGACCGGTACAGTCGTCGGGGTGGCCGTCACGGGTCCGTCGGCGGTCTGGCGCGCCGGCGTTCCGCCGCCGAGCAGCGTCCACGCGAGCGTCGCGATCAGCACGAACGCCAGGCCGATGACCGCCCAGACGAGCACGCGCGACCGCGCCGGTGCCTCGTCCTCGCTCTCGATCTGTTGCTGCTGCGATTGCAGGCTGGGCACGGCGCCGCGTTCGCGCTCGGCTTCGGCGCGGCGCAGGGCATCGAGGATGTACGACATGGCGGTGGCCTCCGGTGCCTCAGGGAGCGACGCCGTCGCCACCGAGGCGGGGCTCGTCGATGCCGGTCGCGCGGTTGAGCTGCATGAAGGTCGTCGGCCCGGCGCGGCCGGCCGCCGTCAGGCCGTGGCTGGCCTGGAAGCGCGCGACGCGGGCGCGCAGGGCGGCGTCCATCGGCTGCGACGTTTCGGGCAGCGGCTCGTTGTCGACGCGCGCGATCTGCGCCGCGAGGCGGTCGACGACTGGCCCCGACGCACCTTCCGAGACCGGCGAGACGTAGCCCGCCGGCGTTCGCCAGAGCGTGCCGAACTCGCCGCGCCAGGCCTTGACGAAGGCCGAGGTCTGGGCGATGAGCGTCTGGTCGCCGGCGCGCACGGTGACGGTCTTGTCGCCCAGGCCGACGAGCGTCGCGTAGACGGTGTGGCCGTTGCCGTCGCGCAAGGCGACGACGCCGGGCCGCGCGAGGTGGCGCAGCAGCGGCAGCGTGCTCGCGAAACGCGCGCAACGCACCTGCTGCTTCACGGCCGCGGCGCATGGATCGGCGCTGCCGGCGTCGATGCCCCAGAGCGGCACCAGTTCGCGCCAGGCCGATCGCTCGTCCTGCTCGAAGCTCGCCAGCTGCGCGGCGAAGGCGACGGCGTCGAGCGTCGGGCCGGTGGCGACGACGGGCATCGGCGCCGCCGATGCGCTCGCGAGCAGCGCGACGCCATTGCCGGACGCCGACGCGACCGGGCCCGCGGCCGACGCGGCGGCGAGCGTCGGACGGCCGCTGATCGCGTCGAGCGCGAAGCCGGCCTTCGCCGACGTCGCGCCGGAGGAGGCCGCCGCGCGGGTCGCCACCGTTCCGCTCGCCGCGGCGCTCGCCGTCGTGCGTGCCGCCGATGCCGCTGCGACCGGAACGGACGCGGCCGGCGCCGTGGCGTAGCGCCAGCCGGTGTAGAGTCCGAACGCCGCCAGCGCGCCGAGGGCCAGCGAGCCGGCGACGATGAAGCCAAGGCCGCGGCCGGAGCCCGCTGTCATCGCGCTGGCCGTGCCGTTGGCCTCCGAGCGCCCGAACACCTCGCGCGCCGCCTTCTCGATCATCGGCACGTCGACGGTCTGCCGGCCGTGCGCATAGGCGCCGAGCATGACGCGGTCGCAGAGCAGGTTGATGCGTCGCGGCACGCCGCGCGCGATCTCGTGGATGCGGTGCAGTGCCGGGCGGTCGAAGGGCAGCGCCCGCGTCATGCCGGCGACCGAGAGGCGGTGGCGGATGTAGTGCTCGGTTTCCTTCAGCGACAGCGCTTCCAGGTGGAACCGGGCGATGACGCGCTGCGCGAGCTGCTCGAGGTCGGGCCGGTCGAGCATCGTGCGCAGCTCGGGCTGGCCGATGAGCACGATCTGCAGCAGCTTTCGTTCGTTGGTCTCGAGGTTGGTCAGCAGGCGCAGCTGCTCGAGCACCTCGGCCGAGAGCTGCTGCGCTTCGTCGATGATCAGGACGTTGTTCTGGCCAACGGCGTGGGTCTTCAGCAGGAAGTCGTTGAGCGCGTCGACGTAGGTCTTGACGGTCGTCGGCTGGCCGTCGGACATGTCGACGGGGACGTGGAACTCGTCGCAGATCGACTTCACCAGCTCCATCACCGTGAGCTTGGGATTGAAGATGTAGGCGACGTTGCAGCGCTTGGGGATCTGTTCGAGGAAGCAGCGGCAGACGGTCGTCTTGCCGGCGCCGATCTCGCCCGAGAGCAGCACGAAGCCGCCACCGCCGCCGACGCCGTAGAGCAGGTGCGCCAGCGCCTCGCGGTGGCGCTTGCTCATGTAGAGATAGCGTGGATCCGGCGCGAGCGAGAACGGCTGCTGCTTCAGGCCGAAGAACCGCATGTACATGGCGGGAGAATACCGTGGACCCACCGCCTTCCCCGAGGCGCCGGCACATTCGCCTCGATCGCGCCCCCTCCCGGCGCAGGGCCTCAATCGAAGGCGTAGCGAATGCCGACGCTGAAGAGCCGGGGCGCGCCCGGCGCGAAGAAGGTCGAGCTGCGCAGCGGAAAGCGCCCGTCGGCGTTGGCCGGTAGCGGCTGGCTGACGAAGCGTCCCGACGCGTCGAAGCCGGTGGCGCCGAGCTGTGCTGCAGTCGCGTAGTGGCGGTCGAAGACGTTGCCGATGCGACCGAAGGCGGTGAGGCCGCCCGTCGCACGGACCTCCATGCCGAGGTTGACGACGCCGTATCCGGCCGACCGGCCCGGTCCCAGGTAGAACGTTCCGTCGTCGACGTGGGCGCCGTTCTCGTTTCCGCGCGCCGTGCTCGCGGACACGGCGACGAGGTCGGCGTCGATTCGCGTGCGGGCATCGATCGATGCGGCGAGCCCGGCCTTGAAGATTTGCCGCGGCACGAGCGGGAGCCGGTCGCCGGCGCGGATCGCGATCGAGCCGGGAAGGCCCGGGGCCACGTCGTTGCTGCTGTTGCCGGCGCCGCTCACCCGCTCGCCGCTGCGAAATCGCGCGTCGAGGAGGGTCCAGGCGAGGTCGAGCGTGACGGGTCCGGCGGCCGTGGCGGCGCCGAGCTCGATGCCCTGGCGCCGCGTCCGGCCGAAGTTGCGGAAGTAGCCGTGGCCCGACGCGTCGCTGCTGACGAACAGCAGGTCGTTCCGGTTCGAGCCGCGGAAGATGCCGGCGCGCCAGGTCGTCGCCGCGGCGGCCTGGCCGACGACGCCAGCCTCGATCGTCCGGGCCACGACCTGCTTCAGCGGCGGGTCACCGGCGAGCGCGTTCGGCAGCTTGCACGGCTGCTGCGGATTGGCGCAGCCGAGCTCGATCGCGGTCGGCGTGCGGCTGCCTTCGCTGTAGCCGGCGTAGAACCGCGCGGCCCGGCTCGGGTTCCAGTTGAGGCCCAGCGCCGGGTTGAGGCGCGAGAACACGTGGTCGCCGTCGAGCGAAGCCGGGTCGGGCGAGCTGCGCAGCGCGTCGCGGTTGCGCACCGTCGTCCGGTCGTAGCGGGCGGAGACGGTGAAGTGCACGTCGTCGGGAAGCGACACGGTGTCCGTGCCGAAGACGCTCGCGGTCCGCGTGCGAGCTGCGAGGTCGACCGCGTCGTCGGGCAGGCCGTCGTCGACGCCGCTCGCGAACCCGCGTCCGCGCAGGACGGCATCGACGCCGGTGACGCTTCGGTCAGGCGCGAGGAAGCCGGCCTGCGCGGTCTGCACGAAGCGCGTCCGGCTCGTGTCGAGCGCGGCGCCGGCGATGACTTGATGCGTCGTCGCGCCGACCGTCACGCGGCCGCTCGCCTGCGCCGCGATGCCGCCGTTCGCCTGGCGACTGTGACTGCGGTGGACCAGGCCGTTGCAGGCGAGTGCGACGTCGTCGGCCTGAAGGGCCCGTGCCAGGCAGAGCAGGCTCGGGAAAGGCGTCGTGGCGCGATCGACCGACGCAGGCGCTGCGATGCCGGCGGCGGCGAGCGCGGACCGGTCCGCCGGGGTGAGGGTGTACACATCCTGGTCGAGCGCGTCGTCGTCGATGTCGCCGTTGAGGGTGCGTGTGTCGATGCGACGCAGGTAGACATGGCCCGACACCGACCAGCGGTCCGACAGGTCGTGTAAAAGCGCCAGGCTCAGCAGGTCGGCCCGATTTCGGGTCTGGTCGGGACGGGTGTAGACGCTCGCCCGTCGCGCGGCAAGGAGCTGCCCGTCCTGCAGGCCGTTGCCGTGCAGGTCGGTCGACGTCGCGCTGGCGGTCAGGGTCGCCTGCGTCGCGCCCGAGCGCCAGCCGACCTTGGCGAACGCCTGGCCGACGCGCGACGGCGAGTCGTCGCGCCAGCCGCTGTCCCGGAACGCGTCGACGGTGCCGTACCAGGCCAGGCCGAGCGCGTTGCTGCCGCCGACCTCGAGCTCGGCCTGCGCCCGGCCGTGGCTGCCCGTCGTGAGCTGCAGCGACGTGCCGGGATGGGTCCAGCCGTCCTTGGTGCGGACCGCCAGCGCGCCGCCGAGCGTGTTGAGGCCGAACAGCGGATTCGAGCCCGGCATCAGCGCGATCGATGCGATCGCGGAGCGCGGCAGCAGGTCCCAGCTGACGACGTCGCCGAAGGGCTGGTTGAGGCGAACGCCGTCAACGTACAGCGACAGGCCCTGCGGCGTGCCGAGAAGCGGCGACGCCGTGTAGCCCCGGTAGCTGACATCGGGCTGGAACGGGTTGCCCTGGATCTCGTTGACGTGGACGCTGCCGAAGCGGCGGTTCATGAAGTCGGCGATGGAGAGCGCGCCGCTGCGGTCGATCTCGCCCGACGTCGCTGTCTGCACCGGCGCCGGGATCCGATCCTGCGGCAGTTCGAGGCCGGGCAGCGGGGTCACGCCGACGACGCTGACCGGCGCCAGGGTCGTGGCGTCGTCGCGACGTGGCTGCGCGTCCGCCGCGGACGCAAGGCATGGCGCGAGCATCGCTGCGACCACGACGCTTCCCGGCAGCCGGCGCGCCAGCGATCGCTCGAGGGTGCGGGCAAGGAGATCTGGCCGTGACGGATCGCTGCGCTGTCCGGTCAACGGATGGCCACGCCCCATGGCAGCTTGCCTGTCGCGACATCCGCGATCTTCGAGTTGCTCCCGGTGTCGATGACGGAAACGCTGCCCGAGCGTCCGCAGGCGACGTAGAGCTTTCGCCCGTCGGGCGTGACGGCCATGTTCCAGGGGCGCTGCCCGACCGGCACGGTCGCGACGACGCGGCTGCTCGCCACGTCGATCACCGACACCGTCGCGTCGCCGCCGTTCGAGACATAGAGGCGCGTGCCGTCGGGATGCACGGCGACGCCGTTGCTGCGCAGGCCGGCCTTGATCCGGGACAGCACGGCGAAGGCCCGCGCGTCGATCACGTAGAGCTCGCTCGAGGTTTCCGAGGCGACGTAGGCACGGCTGCTGTCGGCCGAGAAGGCGATGCCGCGCGGCCGCACGCCGACGGGGATCTGCGCGACCTGGGCCCGCTGCGCGACGTCGATGATGTCGACTGCCTGGCCGTCCTCGGCGCTCACGAAGACGAGGCGACCGTCGGGCGTGAACACGGCGTGCTCCGGATTCTTGCCCCGCACCTTCACGACGAAGGCCTTGGCGCCGGTGGCCGTGTCGACGAACACGATCTCGTTCGTCTCCTCGACCGCGGTGATGACCCAGCGCCCGTCTGGCGAGATGCCAACGCCCTCGGGCGACGCGCCGACCGCGATGGCGCCCGTGCGCCTGCGCGTGGCGAGGTCGACCACGACGATCTCGCTGTTCGGCTGGTCGCTCACGTAGGCGGTGCGGCCGTCGACGGAGATCACCGTGCCGCGCGGCTTGCTGCCGACGGGGACGTCGGCGACGACGCGGTCGGTTGCGGTGTCGATGATGCTGAGCGTGCCCGAACCCTCGTTGGGCACGTAGGCGAAGGGCGCCGCCCAGGCGGCCGGCGACGCCAGGAGGAAGGCCGCGAGCAGGAAACGGGAGAGCGGGAATCGCATGGGGGACCTGCGCCTAGCGCGCCCGTTGCCAGGGATTGATGCGAGCGAACACGCCGTCGCGCTCGACCAGCGCATGCTCGAGCGCCATCGCGACGTGGCCGGTGACGAGGACGAGCAGCAGATAGGTGCTTGCGTCGTGCAGCCCGACCAGGAATGAATAGGCCGCGGGCCAGTCCGGTCCCCAGGGGGCGAGCGTGGTGCCGAAGAAGCGCACGCCGTGCTTGCTGAAATTCGAGCCGAGGTAGCCGGCGAGCGGTGCGACGACCATCGTCGCGTAGAGCGCCAAGTGCCCGAGATCGGCCGCTCGCTGCCGGCGCGTCGACATGGTCGCAGGCCAGGGCGGCCTCGCGTGGCCGATCCGCCACGCGACGCGGGCGACGACGAGCAGGCCGAGGACGATGCCGAACGACTTGTGCAGGTTGATCACGCCCCCTCGCGCCGGCGTGCCGCGCGGCGCGATGTCGTCGAGCGCGAGACCGAAGACGATCTCGGCGATCAGCAGCACGCCGATCAGCCAGTGCAGCCAGGCCGCGACACGCGTGTAGCGCCCTTCGTCGTGAGCCTGCGGGGGCGCAGCCGCGAGGCGCTTGTCGCCGCCCAGCGCCGTGGAGGAAGTCGCCATCGTCGTGGTGTCGGAAGCCGCGTCGTCAGAGGCCGGCGAGGTAGTTCGCCAGGTTCTCGATGTCCTGCGCGTTGAGCGTGTTGGCGACGCTCGTCATGTTGCCGGCGTCGTTGGTGCGGGTGCGCGTCTTGAAGTGGGTGAGCTGCTTGACGATGTACCCGTAGTGCTGGCCGGCGACCTTCGGGATCTCGTTCTGGCCGAGGAAGCCGCCGAGGTGGCACATCGTGCAGAGCGTCTCGTCGGCCTTGGCCCGCCCGAGCTTGGCTTTCGCCGGATCCGGCGTGAACTTCGGCGCGACCGCCTTCTGCTTGGCGAAGTAATCGGCGAGCTCGTGCATCTCGTCTCGCGTCAGGTCCTTGGCCATCGGCGACATCAGGGGATCGCTGCGCCGGCCCTCTTGGAAGTCGCGCAGCTGCAGGTACATGTAGCGCGAGGTCTGGCCGGCGAGGATCGGATAGGCTGGATCCGCCGAATTGCCTCCCGCCCCATGGCAGGCAGCGCAGACCGCTGCCTTGGGGGGCGGGGCCTCCTGGGCGAGGCTGGCGAAAGAGGCCGTGGCGATCACGGCGAAGGCGAAGAGGCGCGCGGCGAGAGCTCTCAGGATGGGTTTCCTCCGTTCGTCGCCGCGCAGTCACCTCATCGCGTCAGGGCAGGGCGAAGACCATCACAGTGTTGCCGCGCTTGAAATCGAGCTGCGTATTGCCGCCCGCCGCGACGGCGACGTATTGCTTGCCGCCCACCATGTACGACACCGCGGGAGCGTTCACGCCGGCGCCGCATTGGTACTCCCAGAGCTTCTTGCCGGTCTTCGCGTCGAAGGCCCGGAAGAGGCCGTTGCCTTCGCCGTTGAAGACAAGGTTGCCGGCGGTCGCGAGCACGCCGCCGATGAGCGGCTGCTCGGTGTCGAACTTCCACGCCATCTTGCCGGTGTCGAGATTGACGGCGGCCAGGCGACCCCACTGCTTTTCCGACGGGATCACCTTGAACGCGCCGCCGAGCCAGAGTTTTCCGCCCGGATAGGCGGCCTGCTCGACGTGGTAGGTCATCGGCTGGTGCAGGTTGGCCGCGTAGACCATGCGCAGCTTCGGGTTGACGGCCATCGGGCTCCACTCGACGCCGCCGTTGGCGCCCGGCAGCATGCGCGCGCCGTCCTTGGTCGGCAGGACCCACATGTTCTCCTGCGGGATCATCGCCTCGCTGAAGCGGATCAGCTCGCCGGTGGCGCGGTCGTGCACGTAGACGTGGCCGGTCTTGCCGCCGTGGATCGCGACCTTCCTCATCTTGCCGTCCTTGCCCATCGCCTCGGTGAGGATGACGGGCGAGACCGCGTCGAGATCCCAGACGTCGTGCGGCACGTACTGGTAGTGCCACTTGTACGCGCCGGTGTTGAGATCGACGGCGACGATCGAGTCGGTGTAGAGGTTGTCGCCGGGCCGCTCGGCGCCGTACAGGTCGGGGCTCGGATTGCCGACGACGAAGAAGGCCATGTTCGCCTCCTTGTCGACGGCGGGCGCCATCCACACGCCGCCGCCGAGCGTCTTGAAGAAGCCGGCGTTCTTGGCGAGCGCGGCCTTCTCGGCGGCGATGTCGCGGTGCAGGTCGCGCTGGGTCGCGTCCTTGGTGGCCCACGTGCCTTCGTGGCCGGTCTCGGGAACGGTGTTGAAGGTCCAGAGGAGCTTGCCGTCGTTGGCGTCGAAGGCCTTGACGAAGCCGCGGATGCCGTACTCGCCGCCGTTGGTGCCCATCAGCACCTTGCCGTTGACGGCGACCGGCGCCATCGTCTCCGAGTAGCCCGCTTCCGGATCGGCGATCTGCGTCGACCACAGCACCTTGCCGGTCTTGGCGTCGAAGGCAAGCAGCTTGGCGTCGAGGGTGCCCATGTAGAGGCGGTCGCCCATGACGGCGACGCCGCGGTTGTTCGGGCCGCAGCAGTAGGTCGTGACCGACCCCATCTTGTGCTTGTAGTGCCAGAACTCCTTGCCCGTTGCGGCATCGAGGGCGTACAGATGGTTGTACGAGGTCGTGATGTACATGACGCCGTCGACCACGATCGGTGCCGTCTCCATCGACTCGAGCACTTCCGTCTGGAACTGGAACGCGGGCCGCAGCTTGGCGACATTGGCGCTGTTGATCTGCGCCGCCGGGTAGTACCGGGTCTGCGCGTAGCTCATGTTCGAGTGCAGGAAGTTTGCGCTGTCCTTGTCGGCGGCATCGAGCCGCGCCTGCGTCACGGAGATCGCCTTCGGCACTGCCGCGCCGGTGGCGGCCGCGCCGCCCGTGATCTCGGATTGCGCGTGTGCAGCGCCAGCGAAGAGGGTCACGCCGGCAACGGCGATGCGCAGGGCCCAGTCGCGTGACAGGGGAAGGAATCGATTCATTCTTGTCTCCTCGGTAGGTCGGCGGGTCCGCGAGCGATCCGGCCCGCGTGCAGCGCAGCGCTGTCGGATTGCGGCCGCTCCCGTCGACGGCCGTCGTCATCACGAGTCGCGCCCGGAGGCGAAGCTCGCGTTTTTCGCGATTGCGAGGGTACTCACAATGAGGCCCACTGCCTATCGATTTGTTTTCGCTGCAGCGCAGCATCCGCACATCTTGCAAAGGAAGACGATGCGTATCGAACGTCCGACGGCCTCTCGCTGGACCCTCGCGGCCGGCTCCCTCGTCCTCGCGCTCGCTCCGGCCTGGGCGAGCGCGCAGGCGCCGAGCAACCCGAACCTCAACGCGCAGCTGCTGGTCGGCGCACGCCAGGGCGACCTCGCCCAGGTCGAGCGCGTGCTCGCCGCGGGCGCGACGCCGGCCTCGCGCAATCGACTCGGCAAGACCGCACTGCTGCTGGCCGCGGAGAAGGGCAACCTGGCGATCGTCGAGGCGATGCTCAAGGCCGGCGCCGACGTCAATCAGGCGTCGCTCGAAGGCGTGACGCCGCTCATGGCGGCGAGCTACGCCGGTGCCGAACCCGTGGTGCGACGGCTTCTCTCCGCGGGTGCGAAGACGGATGCCGTCGACCGCATGAACAAGCCCGCGGTGATCTATGCGGCGGGCCAGGGAAATGCCGGCGCGCTCGACGCGCTGCTCGGGTCGGGCATCGACGTCAACGCCGCCTACGAGCACCGCCTCACGGCGCTGATGTGGGCCGCGGGCCAGGGCCAGGTCGACGCCGTGAAGTTGCTGATCCGGCGCGGCGCGCAGCGAGACCTGCGCGACGATCGCGGCCTGACCGCCGCCGAGATCGCGCGCCAGGCCAAGCAGGACGCTGCCGTCGCGGCGCTCGCGTCGCCTTGAACGGGTCCATGGCTTCGAACGACCCTGATCGCGCGCGTCGCGACGTGCTGCTCGCGCTCGCGGCGATCGGCGCGTCGTCCTGGCCGTCGCGGTCACGTGCCCAGGCCGCGTGGCCGATCAAGCCGATCCGCTTCGTCGTCCCTTTCGCGCCCGGCGGCAGCTCGGAGGTCGTCGCGCGATCGACGGCGGTCGAGCTCACCAGGCTGCTCGGGCAGAGCGTCTACGTCGACAACAAGCCGGGCGGCGCCGGCAACGTCGCGATGGCCGACGTCGGCTCGTCCACCGACCAGCACACGATCATCCTCGGCCACATCGGCACGCTCGCGGTCAATCCGTTCATCTTCGACAGGCTTCCCTACGACCCGATCAAGGACTTCAAGCCGGTCTCGCTGCTGGCCAAGGTGCCGAGCCTCTACGTCGTGCACCCCGACCTGCCGGTGAAGAACCTGGAGGACTTCGTCGCGCTCGCGAAGTCGAAGCCGGGCCAGATGAACTACGGCTCGGCCGGCAACGGCAGCGCCGGGCACCTCGCGTTCGAATACCTGAAGATGTCCACGGGCATCTTCGTCGTCCACGTGCCGTACCGCGGCACCGGCCCGCAGCTCACCGACCTGCTCGCCGGCCGGCTGCAGGCGGCGGCCGTCGGCGCGCCGGCGATCCTGCAGTTCGTCAAGGCCGGCAAGCTCCGCTGCATCGCGACCGGCACGACCCGGCGCATCGCCCAGCTCCCCGACGTGCCGACGGTCGCCGAGCAGGGCTGGCCCGGCTTCGAGATGACGCAGTGGTACGGCCTGCTCGCGCCGGCGACGCTCGCGCAGGCGAACGTCGACAAACTCGCTGCTGCGGCGGCCCGTGCGGTGCGCGAGCCGGCCGCGCTCGAGCGGCTCAGCGGCGACGCCGCGATCGCCGTCGGCGGCACGCCGGCCGAGTTCGCCGCCTTCATCGCCGCCGAGCGCGAGCGCTGGAAGCCCGTGCTCGCGCGCGCCAAGGTCAAGCCCGACTAGGTCGCGATCACGCCGGGGGCGCCCGGCCCGCTCGATCCGGCGGCGCGGTTGGTGGCATCCTTCGACGCGTCGGCGCCGCAGTCGCTGCGCTCGGAAGGAAACGACAACATGCAGGACTTTTCACTTCTCGGATTGCCCTGGTGGTCGTGGCTCCTTCTCCTCGTCGCGGTCGCCTGGGTCATCGCGGTGCAGGCGCGAAAGGCCTCTGCGACATCGAAGCACCGGGCCGAGCAGGAGCGTCTCGCGCAGGTGGCCGATGCGATGCACGAAGGCGCAAAGACGCGTCATGAAGGCGGCGCCTGAGCATGGCAGCACCGTCCGTGACACGCACCTCGGCGGCGTGAAGCTCTAGCCGAGGCGAGGGCCGCCGATCGCCCGCGAGATGTCGGCGTGGAACCAGCCGATGCCCTGTTCGGCGCGGCCGGCGGTGACGACGCGGTTGGCGCCGCTTTTCATGCCCTTCTGGATGCCGACGGCGCAGGCGATGTCTTCTTTCTGGAACACGCCCTGCTCGATCAGGCGGAAGGTCTTGTCCCAGTGCGGCGCCCAGTCGGGCGTCGCCTTGTCGGCCGGGATCAGCATGCGGTGCGTCCACGACAGGCGCTCGGGGCCGACCGGATAGAGCGTGACCAGGCTCAGGTAGTCGGGATGGAAGATCGTGATCGTGTTCGGGAACACGACGTGGCTCGGCGTGACGAGCCCGCAGAGCTGCGCCATGTCGGCGGGCATCGCCGCCTCGGCCTCCTGCGCCCAGGCCTCTGCCGGGCGCCGCGCGACCAGCGACTGCACGTGCGGCCCGAAGCGCTCGGTGGCGGTCAGGCCATCGGCGAAGAACGGATAGATCGTGTCCTTGTGCAGGACGCGGATGTGATACGCCTCGAGGAATGCGTCGACGATCAGCTTCCAGTTGGCCGGGTACTCGGCATGAACGGTGCGGAAGTGGCGCAGGCCGTCGACGGCGAGGAACGGCATCTCGCCGTCGAGGCCGCCGAGATGGCCGGCCACGTCGATCGACGCGCCGGCGGTCGGCACGACCCAGAGCAGCCCGTGACGCTCCTCGCACGGCAGCGCGACGAGGTTGTCGCTGCCGGAGGCGCAGGCGTCGAACGCTTCCGCGTGCAGCCGATGGCGCAGTTGGCCTTCGAGGCGGTAGGTCCAGCCGTGGTACGGGCAGACGATGCTCTTCTTCTCGACCGCCGCGTCGCCGGCCTCGACCACGCGCATGCCGCGATGGCGGCAGACGTTCAGGAACGCGCGGAAGGCGCCGTTCGCGTCGCGCGTGAGCAGCATCGGCACGCCGTAGTCGTCGTGCGCGAGCACGTGGCCCCGCGGCAGCTCGCTCGCGTGGCCGACGATCAGGGGCAGCGGCCGGAACAGCGCCTCGATCTCGGCATCGCGCACGTCGGCGCGGAAGTAGGTCTCGACCGGCACATGCGCGACCGGAGCGTCGCTGTCCTGCCACTCGAGGCGGCCGGCCACGACCTGAGTGCGGATGCGCTCGAGCTGCGAGGCGATGTGGGGCGGAAGGGCGATCACGTGCGCGCGGTCGATGTCGATGTCGACCCGACGATACGCCGCGCGCCGCCGTCGCCACAATCGGGCCTCTTCAGGAGCAACACCTCATGGGCACAGCACGTTTCGAAGGCAAGGTCGCGCTCGTCACCGGCGGCAACAGCGGCATCGGCCTGGCCGTCGCGCAGGGGCTCGTCGCCGAGGGCGCGCGCGTCGTCATCGTCGGTCGCAACGCCGAGACCGTCGCGAGCAGCGCCGCGCAGCTCGGTGCGTCGGGGCACGGCATCGTCGCCGACGCCTCCAGCCTCGCCGACCTCGACCGCGTGATCGAGGCGACGCGCGCGTTCGGCGGCGGCCGCATCGACGTGCTGTTCGCCAACGCCGGCGTCGGCACCTTCGGACCGCTCGCGGCGACGACCGAGTCGATGTTCGACGCCACTTTCGACACCAACGTCAAGGGCGTCTATTTCACGGTGCAGAAGGCGGTGCCGCTGATGGACAAGGGCGGCGCGATCGTCCTCAACGCCTCGGTCGCCGCCGGCAAGGGCAATCCGCTCGGATCGGTCTACGGCGCGAGCAAGGCGGCGGTGCGATCGCTCGGCCGGACGATGGCGGCCGAGCTCGTCGAGCGCGGCATCCGCCTCAACGTCGTCAGCCCGGGGCCGATCGAGACGCCGATCTTCGATCGCGCGATGACGCCGCAGCAGGTCGCGGAGCTGAAGGTCGCATGGGCTGCGAAGAATCCGATGAAGCGCTTCGGCACGACCGACGAGGTCACGGCGACCGTGCTCTTCCTCGCCTCGGACGCGGCGTCGTACATCACCGGCGTCGACCTGCTCGTCGACGGCGGGCTCGGCAGCTTCTAGGCTTCATCGACCGTCGCGGCGGGCGACAGGCGCGTCGTCGCTGCTGCGCTCGCGACCTGCAGAAGCTGCGCGACGACCGCCGCCGCGATCACTTCCGGCTCGCGGCCCGCGATGCCGTCGACGCCGATCGGGCAGGTGAGCCGCGCGATCGCCGCCGGATCGACACCGCGCTCGGACAGGCGCCGCACGAAGCTCGCCCGCTTCGTCTTCGAGCCGATCAGGCCGCAGAAGGCGAAGTCGCCGCGCCGCAGGATCGCCTCGGTGATGCGCAGGTCGAGGGCGTGCTCGTGGGTGAGGACGAGATAGAAGGCCTGCGCCGGCGCGTTCGCGACCTCCCGCTCGACCGTGTCGGCGCAGATCCGACGGATGTGCTCCGGCCACGGCGAGCCGAGCGTCGTCGCGGCCGGGAATTCATCGTCGCGCTCGTCGAACCAGTCGACGTCGACCGCGAGCGTGGCCAGCAGCGTCGCGATGGCGCGGCCGACGTGGCCGGCTCCGTGCAGCTGCAGGTGAAAGGGCGGAGCGCGCGCCGGCCACCCGGCCAGCGCCTCGCCGTCGAGCGGCGCGAAGGCGAGCGTCACGGCGCCGCCGCAGCACTGTCCGAGCGACGGTCCGAGCGCAAACGACTGCTCGTCGCGCTGCGAAGCGCCGCGCGCGAGCAGCGCCCGCGCCGACGTGATCGCCTTCAGCTCGAGGTGGCCGCCGCCGATCGTGCCGATCGTCTCGGCGACGCCGACGAGCATGCGCGTGCCGACGCCGCGCGGCACCGAGCCGCTCGCCTCGACGACCTCGACGACGACCGCCCGCTCGCCGGCCGCGAGCCATGCCGCAGCGCGGTCGCGCAGACGCAGCTCGCTCATCGCCCGCTCGCCTGCACGGCCGTGATCGCGCGCAGGATCGACTCGCTCGTCGCCGGCGCCGACAGCTTCGGATCGGCGCGGTGCCCGCCCGCCGCCGACACCGCATCGCGGATCGCGAAGAAGACCGAGAAGGGCAGCAGGAGCGGTGGCTCGCCGGTCGCCTTGCTGCGATGGATCGTGTCGGCGACGTTGTCGCCGGCGCCGGTGCCGTCCTTCCAGAGCCGCACGTCGAACACCGGCGGGCAGTCGTTGGCGGTCGGGATCTTGTACGTGCTCGGCGCGTGCGTGAGCAGCAGGCCGGCCTTCGCGCTGCCGTCGTTCGGGTGCCAGACGAGCTCTTCCATCGTCAGCCAGCCCATGCCCTGGATGAACGCGCCTTCGACCTGGCCGATGTCGAGGGCGGGGTTGAGCGAGCGGCCGGCGTCGTGCAGCACGTGCGCGGCGAGCAGCTTCCATTCGCCGGTGAGCGTGTCGACGACGACCTCGCTCGCGGCCGCGCCGTAGGCGAAGTAGTAGAAGGGCTTGCCCCGCATCGTGTCCTTGTCCCACGACAGGCCCGGGGTCGCGTAGAAGCCGTCGGACCAGAGCTGGACGCGCGCCATGTAGGCCTCGACGACGAGTTCGCGAAAGCTCATCGTCTTCGTCGCGCCGATCGCGACGGTACTGCCGGCGAAGCGGATCGACGCCGCATCGACACCGTGCCGCTCCGCCGCGAAGGCGACGAGCCGGTCCTTGATCTGGCGCGCCGCGTCCTGCGCCGCCTTGCCGTTGAGATCGCTGCCCGTCGACGCCGCCGTCGCCGAGGTGTTGGCGACCTTGTGCGTGTCGGTCGCGGTGACGCGGACGTCGGCGAAGCCGATGCCGAGCTCGTGCGCGACGACCTGCGCGACCTTGGTGTTGAGCCCCTGGCCCATCTCCGTGCCGCCGTGGTTGACCAGCACCGAGCCGTCGCCGTAGACGTGGACGAGCGCGCCCGCCTGGTTCAGGTGGACGAGGTTGAACGAGATGCCGAACTTGACCGGCGTGAGCGCCAGGCCGCGCTTGAGCACCGGGCTGGTCGCGTTGTACGCGTCGATCGCTTCGCGCTGCGCGCGATAGCCGCTGAACGACTCGAGCTCGGCGACGAGCTCGACGATGACGTTGTCCTCGACCGGCTGGCCGTACGGCGTGACGTTGCGCTCGCCCGGATCGCCCGGCCGCGCGCTCGGGCCGTAGAAGTTGCGGCGGCGGACGTCGAGCGAGTCCTTGCCGAGCGTGCGCGCGACCGAGTCGACGATGTTCTCGATCGCGATCGCGCCTTG
Organism: Burkholderiales bacterium; assembly: GCA_038236565.1. Classification (GTDB taxonomy): domain Bacteria; phylum Pseudomonadota; class Gammaproteobacteria; order Burkholderiales; family Burkholderiaceae_C; genus Schlegelella_A. The sequence goes on from JBBRZP010000035.1 coordinate 24,370, forward strand.
CGGCCCGCCGAAGCCCCGGAACGCGGTGTTGCTCTGCGTGTTCGTGCGGCCGGAGTAGCCGTGGACGGCGACGTCGGGCAGCCAGTAGGCGTTGTCGAAGTGGCAGATCGCGCGCGTCATCACCGGCCCCGAGAGGTCGGCGGAAAAGCCGGCGCGCGAGACCATCGTCAGCTCGGCGCCGAGGATCAGGCCGTCGTCGTCGAAGCCGACCTCGTACGCGTAGTGAAAGCAGTGGCGGCGGCCGGTGATGAGGAAGTCGTCGTCGCGGTCGAGGCGCAGCTTCACGGGCCGGTCCAGTCGCCGTGCCGCGATCGCCGCGACGCAGGCGAACAGTGCCGACTGCGATTCCTTGCCGCCGAAGCCGCCGCCCATGCGCCGGCACTCGACCTGCACGTGGTGCGACGCGAGGCCGAGGCACTTCGCGACCAGGTGCTGCATCTCGCTCGGATGCTGGGTCGAGCAGTGGACGAGCATGCCGCGGTCCTCGCGCGGCACGGCGTACGAGATCTGGCCCTCCAGATAGAACTGCTCCTGGCCGCCGACCTCGAGCGTGTCGGCGAGCCGATGCCGCGCTGCGTCGATCGCGGCGCGTGCGTCGCCGCGCGCGAGGTGCATCGGCGGCAGAACGTAGCTCTTCGCCGCATGCGCCTCGACCGGCGTGAGGATCGGTGCGAGCGGCTCGATCGTCAGCGCCGCCCTGGCCTGCGCCGCTGCGCGCCGGGCCGCGTCGCGCGTCTCGGCGATGACGGCGAACACCGGCTGGCCGAGGTAGTGGACGATGCCGTCGGCGAGGATCGGATCGTCGTGGATCACCGGACCGCAATCGTTCGGGCCCGGGATGTCGGCAGCGACGAGGACCGCAACGACGCCGGGCATCGCCTCGATGCGCGCGCGATCGATCGCGACGAGCCGCCCATGCGCGACCGTCGAGAGCCCGAGCGCGGCGTGGAGCGTGCCGGCGAGCTCGGGCAGGTCGTCGACGTACGGTGCGCTGCCGGCGACGTGCAGGTGGGCCGACTCGTGCGGGCGCGAGACGCCGACGCGCGCCGCCGACGCCGCGTCGGGCGTTCGCAGCAGCGTCGGATCGAGGGCGCGGTTCATGGCGTGCCGGCTCCGCTCGGCTCGGGCACGACGTGCGCGAGCGTGCTCCAGACGCTGGTGTCGACCGCATGCAGCGGGTCTCGCAGGCGCGTCTCGAGCCACAGCCGCATGAGTTGGTTCTGCGCGACCTGAAGGCGATAGGCGGCACTCGCGCGCATGTCGGTGAGCGGCGCGAAGTCGGTGGCGAGGGCGGACTGGGCGGCGCGGACGGCGGCTTCGTCCCAGGCCTTGCCGACGAGCGCCGCCTCGGTGTTCGCGGCCCGCTTGACCGTCGCGGCCATGCCGCCGAACGCGAAGCGCGCCACGGCGACCGTGCCGTCGTCGGCGAGCTCGATCGCCAGGCCTGCGCACACCGCCGAGATGTCGCAGTCGAATCGCTTCGAGATCTTGTAGGCGCGCACCGTCGCGGTCGACGCGAGCGGCACGTCGATCGCCTGCACGAACTCGCCGGCAGCGAGGTGGCTGGTCATGTAGCCGGTGTAGAAGTCCGCGAGCGGCATGCGCCGCACGGCGTCGCCGCGACGCAGCACGAGCGTCGCGTCGAGCGCCATCAGCACCGGCGCCGAGTCGCCGATCGGCGAGCCGTTGGCGACGTTGCCGCCCATCGTGCCGGCATGCCGCAGCGGCACGCCGGCGAAGCGCAGCCACACGTCG
>JBBRZP010000036.1:0-26001 GCA_038236565.1 Burkholderiales bacterium
AGCGAAAGCCCGGCGTGATGAACAGATCGGTCTCGCCCGAGGCGGGCGCGAGCGCGTCGCCGCCGCGCAGCGCCGCGGCCTCGAGCGCACGCAGGCTTGTCGTGCCGACCGCGACGACGCGGCCGCCCCGCGCGCGCGCCGCGGCGATCGCGCGCGTCGCGTCGGCGCCGACCTCGAAGCGCTCGCTGTGCATGACGTGGCCGGCGATGCTCTCGCCGCGCACCGGCAGGAAGGTGCCGGCGCCGACGTGCAGCGTCACCGCCGCGCGCTCGACGCCGCGCTCGGCGAGCGCCGCGAGCAAGGCGGCGTCGAAGTGCAGCGCGGCCGTGGGCGCGGCGACGGCCCCGGGCCGCGCGGCGAAGACCGTCTGGTAGCGGGCGACGTCGTCGGAGTCGTCGGCGCGCGCGATGTACGGCGGCAGCGGCACGTGGCCATGCCGTTCGAGCAGCGCATAGGGATCGTCAGGGAAGCGCAGGCGAAACAGCGAGCCGTCGTCGCCTGCGCGGCCGAGCACCTCGGCCTCGAAAACGTCGGCGAAGCGCACCGTCGATCCCGCCTTCGGCGACTTGCTCGCGCGCACGTGGGCGAGCACGACGCCGTCGGCCTCGATCCGCTCGACCAGCGCCTCGACCGCGCCGCCGCTCGCCTTGACGCCGAGCAGGCGCGCCTTGATCACGGCGGTGTCGTTGACGACGAGCAGGTCGCCGGCGCGGAGCAGCCCGGGCAGGTCGCGAAAGCGCCGATCGATGGCGACGTCGGCGCGGCCGTCGAGCAGGCGCGAGGCGCTGCGCTCGGCCATCGGCTGCTGCGCGATCAGCTCGGGGGGAAGCGCGAAGTCGAAATCGCTGAGGGCCAGGGGCGAGGTCATCGAAGGGCAAAATTCTCCCATGGCCCCTCCCGCGCGGCGCAAACCCAAGGCAAGCGCCGGCGCAGGGGCGAGCGCGCGATCGGCGCCGGAGCAGGCCCTCGCCAAGCTCGGCCTGGTGCGCGACATCGACCTCGCGCTGCACCTGCCGCTGCGCTACGAAGACGAGACCCGGATCGTGCCGATCGCCTCGCTCCACGACGGCGAGACGGGCCAGGTCGAAGGCGTCGTCGGCGACTCGAAGATCCAGTTCCGGCCGCGCCGGCAGCTCGTCGTGACGATCGCCGACGACAGCGGCGACCTCGTCCTGCGCTTCCTCCACTTCTACCCTTCGCAGCAGAAGACGCTCGCGGCCGGACGGCGCGTGCGCGTGCGCGGCGAGGCGCGCGGCGGCTTCTTCGGCCTCGAAATGGTTCATCCGGCGTTCAAGGTCGTCACCGCCGAGACGCCGCTGCCGACCGCGCTCACGCCGGTCTATCCGAGCACCGTGCAGCTCTCGCAGACGTTCCTGCGCAAGGCGGTGGCCGAGGGCCGCAAGCGCGCCGACCTCGACGAGCACCTGCCGGCCGGCATCGTGCCGGCCGGCCTGCCGACCCTGCGCGACGCGATCGCGCGCCTGCACGAGCCGGCGCCCGGTCTCGGCGCGGCGGCGCTCGAGGACCGCTCGCATCCGGCGTGGCAGCGGCTGAAGTTCGACGAGCTGCTCGCGCAGCAGCTCTCGCAGCTGCTGGCCAAGCGGGAGCGCGAGCGGCAGCGCGCGCCGCCGCTCGTGGCGGTGCCGGGCCGTCTGCACGAGGCCTTGCTGGCAGCCCTGCCGTTCGCGCTCACCGCGGCGCAGCGCCGCGTCGCCGCCGAGATCGACGCCGACCTCGGCCGCGCGATTCCCACGCATCGCCTGCTGCAGGGCGACGTCGGCTGCGGCAAGACGGTGGTCGCGGCGCTCGCCGCGGCACGCGCGATCGACGCCGGCTGGCAGTGCGCGCTGATGGCGCCGACCGAGATCCTCGCCGAGCAGCACCTGAAGAAGCTCGTCGGCTGGCTCGCGCCGCTCGGCGTCACCGTCGCCTGGCTCACCGGCAGCAGGAAGGGCAGGAAGCGCGACGAGATGCTCGCGCAGGTCGCGTCAGGCGAAGCCGGGCTCGTCGTCGGCACGCATGCGCTGATCGAGGAGCAGGTGCGCTTCTCGCACCTCGGCCTGGCGATCATCGACGAGCAGCATCGCTTCGGCGTGGCGCAGCGGCTGGCGCTGCGCGCCAAGCTGCACGACCAGGGCGAGCTCGAGCCGCACATGCTCATGATGAGCGCGACGCCGATTCCGCGGACGCTGGCGATGACGCTCTTCGCCGACCTCGACGTCAGCACCATCGACGAGCTGCCGCCCGGCCGCACGCCGGTCGTCACCAAGCTCTTCGCCGACGCGCGCCGCGACGAGGTCGTCGCCCGCATCCGCGACGAGGCCGCGAGCGGCCGGCAGACGTACTGGGTCTGCCCGCTCGTCGACGAGTCGGCCGCGCTCGACCTCAAGAACGCGACCGCCACCCACGCCGAGCTCTGCGCCGCGCTGCCGGGCCGGATGATCGGTCTGCTGCACGGCCGCATGCCGGCGGCAGAGAAGGCGGCGGCGATGTCGCTCTTCGCCGGCGGCCAGATCGCGGTGCTGGTAGCGACGACGGTGATCGAGGTCGGCGTCGACGTGCCGAACGCGTCGCTGATGGTCGTCGAGCACGCCGAGCGCTTCGGCCTGTCGCAGCTGCACCAGCTGCGCGGGCGGGTCGGCCGCGGCACCGCTGCAAGCGTGTGCGTGCTGCTCTTCAGCGCGCCGCTCTCGGAGACCGCGAAGGCCCGCCTCAAGGCGATGCGAGAGACCGATGACGGCTTCGAGATCTCGCGCCGCGACCTCGACATCCGCGGGCCGGGCGAGTTCCTCGGCGCGCGCCAGTCGGGCGCGGCGCTGCTGCGCTTCGCCGATCCGGCCACCGACGAGGAGCTCGCCGTCGCGGCACGCGACGCCGCCGCGCACCTGCTCGACCACGATCCCGACGCCGCGATCCGGCACATCGAGCGCTGGCTCGGCGGCCGCGCCGGCTATCTCAACGCATAGGGCCTGTAGCGCTAGGCTGCTCTAGGATCGCGGAAACCCCACGGAGACGAAATGATGTCGCTGGTCGAACGCGTGCAAGCCATCCTGACGAAGCCGAAGACGACCTGGCCGGCGATCCTCGCCGAGAGCGGCGACGCGGCGAAGATCTACCGCGACTACGTGCTCATCCTCGCCGCGATCCCGGCGATCGCCGGCTTCATCGGCTGGACGCTGGTCGGCGCCGGCGTGTTCGGCGTCACCGTCAAGCTGCCCGTCATGACCGCGCTCGTGCGCATGGTCGTCGGCTATGCGCTCTCGCTGGCGATGGTCTGGGTCCTCGCGCAGATCGTCAACGCCCTCGCGCCGACCTTCGGCGGCACCAAGGATCCGCTCGCCGCGCTCAAGCTCGTCGCCTACGCCAGCACGGCAGCCTTCGTTGGCGGCGTCTTCGGCCTGCTGCCGTCGCTCGCCGTGCTCGGCCTGATCGCGAGCCTGTATTCGATCTACCTGCTCTACACCGGCGTCGCCGTCATGATGCGCTGCCCGCCCGGCAAGGCGGGCGCGTACACCGCCGTGGTCGTGGTGTGCGCGATCGTGGCGATGATCGTGCTCGGCGCGATCCTGGCGATGTTCGAGAGCCGCAGCGCGCTCGGCCTCGGCGGCGGCGTCGTCGCCGGCCTGCCCGACGCGACGTCGCGCGGCGGCGACGTCCAGATCAAGACGCCGGACGGCGCGACCGTGACGATCAATCCGTCCGGCATGGCCGAGATGGCCAGGAAGATGGAAGAGGCCGGCAAGCGCATGGAAGCGGCGCAGAAGTCGGGCGACAGCGCCGCGGCGGGCAAGGCGATGGGCGACATCCTCGGCGCCGTCGGGGGCGGCGGCGGCACGCCGATCCCGTCGGCCGACCTGAAGGCGATGCTGCCGGAATCGATCGGCGACATGAAGCGGGGCAACGTCGAGGCGCAGAGCGGGCAGGCGATGGGCTTCGGCGGCTCGGTCGCGAAGGCGACCTACGCGTCGGGCGAGCGCCGCGCCGAGCTCTCGATCGTCGACAGCGGCGGCATCGCTGGCCTCGCCGCGATGGCCGGCTGGGCCAACATGACGATGGACAAGGACGCCGACGGCAAGGTCGAGAAGGTCTACAAGGACGGCGCGCGCACGGTCCACGAGGAATACAGGAAGGACGGCAGCCAGGGCGAGATGACGGTGATCCTCGCCAACGGCGTCATCGTCTCGGCCGAAGGCAGCCGCGTCGAGATGGCGGCGCTGAAGTCGATGGTGGCGAGCGTCGATCTCGCCCGCCTTGAGGCGACCAGGCGGGCGGCCAAGAACTAGGGTCGGTTCGCAGATCGGGCGCGCCTTGTACGAGGGGAAGTCCCCACGCCATTGTCGCGGGCAGCCTGTCGCGCCGCCGATATGCTCGCGCTACGCTTTTCACGCCTCAACGACGAGGTTTCCCATGCTGCATGCCCTGGCCCGCCCGCTTTGCCTGATCGCCCTCGCGCTGCCCGCGCTGGCGATCGCCCAGACGCCGTCGACGCTCGACAAGATCAAGCAGAGCGGCTCGATGTCGCTCGCCTACCGCGAGTCGTCGATCCCGTTCTCGTACCTCGGCTCCGAGGCGGGGCCGGTCGGCTTCGCCTACGAGATATGCGAAAAGATCGCCGACAACGTCAAGAAGGCGACCGGCCGCAGCGACATGCAGGTCGCGTTCGCGACCAACTACTTCTACACCGGCACGCGCTTCCTGGTGAAGTCCGGCACCAAGGTCGACAAGCTCGGCGACCTCGCCGGCAAGCAGGTCGTCTCGACCACCGGCACGACCAACTTCCAGATCATCCGGCGCCTCAACGAGGATCAGAAGCTCGGCATCGACCTGCTCGGCGCGAAGGACCACGCCGAGTCGGCGCTGATGGTGCAGACCGGCCGAGCCGTCGCCTTCGGCATGGACGACATCCTGCTCTACGGCCTGCGCGCCAGCTCGCAGAACCCGGCCGAGCTCTCGGTCGTCGGCGAGCCGATCCAAGTCGAGCCGTACGCGATCATGGTCAGGAAGGACGACCCGGCGTTCAAGAAGCTCGTCGACGACACGCTCGCGGCGATGATGAAGAGCGGCGAGTTCGAGACGCTCTACGAGAAGTGGTTCCAGGCGCCGATCCCGCCCAAGGGCATCAATCTGAACGCGCCGATGAGCAAGGAGCTGATCGACAACATGAAGGCGCTCAGCGACAAGCCGGCGACCTAGGGCGGAATGACCCTCACCGAGCTGCGCTACGTCGTCGCGGTCGCGCGCGAGAAGCATTTCGGGCGCGCAGCGGAGGCCTGCTTCGTCTCGCAGCCGACGCTCTCGGTCTCGATCAAGAAGCTCGAGGAAGAGCTCGACGTGCGCATCTTCGAGCGCGGCGCCAACGAGATCACGGTGACGCCGATCGGCGAGGAGATCGTGCGCCAGGCGCAGGTGGTGATCGAAGGCGCGGCCGCGATCCGCGAGACCGCGAAGCGCCGGAAGGATCCGCTCAGCGGGCCGCTCTCGCTCGGCGTGATCTACACGATCGGGCCGTATCTCCTGCCCGAGCTCGTGCGCCAGACGATCGAGCGCGTGCCGCAGATGCCGCTCATGCTGCAGGAGAACTTCACCGCCAAGCTGCTCGAGCTGCTGCGCGCCGGCGAGCTCGACTGCGCGATCATGGCCGAGCCGTTTCCCGATAACGGCCTCGCGATCGCGCCGCTCTACGACGAGCCGTTCATGGTCGCGGTGCCGAAGCAGCACGCGCTCGCCAAGCGCAAGTCGATCAGCGCCGACGAGCTGAAGCAGGAGAAGCTCCTGCTGCTTGGCACCGGCCACTGCTTTCGCGACCATGTCCTCGAGGTCTGCCCGGAATACGCCGCCTTTTCGTCGTCCGACGCCGAGGGCATCAGGAAGACGTTCGAGGGCTCGTCGCTCGAGACGATCAAGTACATGGTCGCGTCGGGCATGGGCGTCACGGTCGTGCCGCGCCTGTCGGTGCCCGACGAGGACCAGCCTCACATCGCCTACGTGCCGTTCACCAAGCCCGTGCCGACGCGGCGCGTCGTCCTCGCCTGGCGGCGCAGCTTCACGCGCTACGAGGCGATCGCGGCGCTGCGCAACGCGATCTATGCCTGCGAGCTGAAGGGCGTGAAGCGACTCACCGGCTGAGCGTCGACCGCGGCTCTATCAATCGAATAGTGATGACCCATTGGTATCAGCTATTGATTGCCGATACTCTCTCGACTTCACCACCGGACACCGCTCATGGCCAAGAAGGATTCCTCCGCTCCCCGCATCAACATCGGCATCGACGCCGCCGACCGCGCGGCGATCGCCGGCGGCCTGGCGAAGCTGCTCGCCGACACGTACACGCTGTACCTGACGACGCACAACTTCCACTGGAACGTGACCGGGCCGATGTTCAACACGCTGCACCTGATGTTCATGGGGCAGTACACCGAGCTCTGGAACGCGGTCGACCCGATCGCCGAGCGGATCCGTTCGCTCGGCCACGCCGCGCCGGGCTCGTACGCGCAGTTCGGACGGCTCAGCTCGATCGACGACGTGCCCGAGATGCCGCCGAAGGCGCTCGAGATGGTCGCGATCCTGGTCAAGGGCCACGAAGCCGTCGCACGGACCGCGCGCAGCATCTTCCCGATCGCCGACAAGGCGAGCGACGAGCCGACCGCCGACCTGCTGACCCAGCGCCTCGCCATCCACGAGCAGACCGCCTGGATGCTGCGCAGCCTGCTCGAGTAGAGCGCGTGCGGCATCGCGGCCGCATCACATCAGCTCGTCGATGTGCTTCGGCCAGCTGTCCTTGAGCAGTCGCGACAGGCCACGGTCGGCGAGGACCTTCCCGCCGGTCTGGCAGCGCGCGCAGTAGTTCGTCTCGTTGTCGGCGCGCACGATGCGCTGCACCGGCGCGCCGCAGTCCGGGCATGGCTGGCCGAACTTGCCGTGCACCGCCATCGCCGGATGGAACGCGGTGACCTTTGCCGGCCAGTCGCCGGCCTCCTGCGCCAGCCGCGTCGTCCACTCCGTGAGCGTCTCGCGGATCGCGGCGAGCAGGCGCTCGATCCTCGCCGCGTCGAGCGACTGCGTGAGCGCGAGTGGCGACAGCCGCGCCCGGTGCAGGATCTCGTCGGAGTAGGCGTTGCCGATGCCGCCGAAGAGACGCGGATCGGTGAGCGAGCGCTTGACGGTGTGGTTCTCCGCCGTCAGCCGCTGCGCGAACTCGGCGAGCGACGCCGTCATCACGTCGATGCCGCCGGGGTCGAGCGCCCGCAGCGACGTCCGCCCCTCGACGACATGCAGCGACGCGCGCCGCTGCTTGCCCGCCTCGGTGAGGACGAGCGTGCCGACGTCGAACTCGAACCACGCGAGCGCGTTGCGGCCGCCGGTCTTCGCCCCCGGCGCGAGCCACACCAGCCGCCCCGCGATCATCAGGTGGACCACGACGAAAAGCTCTTCCTCGAACGCCATCACGACGCGCTTGCCGAGCCGCTCGATGCCGACGACGGTGCGCCCCTCGATCGCCGAGACCGGCGGCGTCACCGAGCGCAGCAGGAACGGATGGCCGATGCGCAGCCGCTCGAGCCGGCGGCCGACGACCTTGGCCGCCAGTCGGTCGACGTAGACGGTGACGTCGGGCAGTTCGGGCATCGCGGCAGTGTGCCAGCGGCGCGCCGCGAGGGCGCGGCGCCGGCCGGCGCGTCAGGCGCCCCTCAGCCGACCCGCTGGATCGCGGCGAGGATCGCGAGCGCCGCCGCCTTGAACGCCGTTCAGGAACTGGCACTCCTCGACGTAGCCGAAGTAGCTGCCCGTGTTCTTCGGGTTCTTGTCGGTCCAGAGACCGCCGCAGTGCGAGAAGCGCACGTCGGGGACCTTCGGCGCGACGACCAGCATGTGCGGGTCGAAGGAGCGGAACGAGGTCGCAACCTGGTTGTAGCCGAAATCGTCGCGCGGGCCGACGTAGATGACGCCGATCGTGATCGGCCTGGCCTGGGCCAGCGACGTATGCATCGCCCACGGCGCGAGCGTCGCGAGCGAGCCGGTGGAGAGTTGCGCGAGGGCACGGCGGCGGCTGGAGGCGTGGCGATCGGTCATGGCGGGCCCTTCGCGAGATGCGGGGTCTTCTGGCGTGCCGGGCTGACTCTGGTGCACGTGCCGGTATGCCAGGAGGGTTCCGCAAGAGGTGTGCCACTGAAAGGCCCGAGGTGCAGGTTGTCCGGACAACGCCGGGCATCCTGCAATTGCGCCGCGCAGGCATTGCCGCAACATCTGTGGTTGCACCAAAACGGGAGGAGACACCCATGAAGCATTGCAGCGCCCTGTCCGCCCTGCGCGCGGTCCTGCTCGGCATCGGCGTGTTCGCGTCGACGCTCGCGTTTGCCCAGGCCGCGCGCCAGTTCAGCTTCGCCTACGACCAGCCGCCGACCACCGCCTATGGCATCGCCGCCGGCATCTTCGACGCCAAGCTGAAGGAGCTTTCGGGCGGCAAGTTCAGCATCAACCAGTTCCCCGGCGCCCAGCTCGGCCAGGAGCCGCAGATGCTGCAGAAGATGCGCGCCGGCGACATCGACTTCGTCATCACCTCGACCGCGAACGCATCGACGCTGGCACCGCAGGCGGGCGTGTTCTCGCTCCACTTCATCTTCCGCGACCAGGCGCACCTGCAGAAGGTGCTCGCCGACCCGGCGATCGCCACCGAGTTCCGCGACATGGTGAAGGACAGCGTCCAGGGCGCGCACGTGCTGGGACTGCTCACGATGGGCATGCGCAACATGTACAGCAAGCAGGAAGTCAGGTCGATCGACGACGTCAAGGGCAAGAAGGTCCGCGTCCAGGCGACCAAGACCGAGGACACGCTCTTCCCCGCCTACGGCGCGCAGACCGTGCACATGCCGTTCGGCGATGTCTACACGTCGCTGCAGACGGGTGTCGTCAACGTCGCCGAGAACGGCGTCAACGTCTACCTCGCCAACAAGCACTACGAGGTGGCACCGGTGCTCTCGATGACCGAGCACGAGGCCAACAACAACTGCATCTGGGTGAGCGACAAGACCTGGAACAGCCTCACGCCCGAGCAGCAGAAGTGGGTCCAGGCCGCGGCGACGGAGGTCAGCAGGACCGAGCCAGCGATGGCGCTGAAGCTCGAGAAGGACTCGGCCGAGAAGCTGAAGACGATCGGCGTGAAGGTCGTCGAGAACGTCGACAAGTCGGGCTTCATCAAGGCGGCGCAGCCAGTGCAGGACCAGCTCGCCGCCGAGCTCGGGCCGCACGCCGTGAAGCTGCTGAAGATGGTTCGCGACGTCAAGTAGACCGGCCGCGCGATGGCCGATACGCGCGCACTCGTCCTGCAGCGTCACCGGCACCTGAAATGGAAGGCCTTCGACAAGCTCGAGGCCGTCCTGATGGTGCTGTGCGGCGTGTGCATCGGCATGTTCACCCTGGCGGTGTTCTGCGACGTGGTCACGCGAACGCTCGGCGTGCCTTGGCTCTGGCTGCAGCAGGTGACGACGGCCTTCTTCGCCTGGGGCGTGTTCGTCGGCATGGCCGCGGCAACCCGGCGCAACGACCACTTCTACCTGAGCGAGATCACCAAGCGCATGACCGGCACCTCGCGCAGCGTCATCGAGGCCGCGAACCGGCTGGTGGTGCTCGGCGTCGCTCTGGCGCTGGTCTGGTTCGGCTGGAAGAACGCGGTGCTCGATCTCGGCAGCTACCGCATGCCGTCGCTGATCCCGCTCACGGTCTACACCGCGATCGTGCCGGCGGCCGGCGTGCTGATCGCGCTCTTCGCGATCGAGCAGCTCGTCAACGGCTGGAAGCACGGCTTCGAGGGTCCTGAGGACCGCGACGACCTGCCCGTGGTGGAGCTGTCGGAATGAGCGGCGGCGCCATCCTCGGCCTGATGGCCGTGCTTTTCCTGGCTCTCGGCTACATGGGCGTGCCGGTGTCGTTCGCGCTCATCGCCGGCGTGCTGATCGCGACCGGCTTCACGCCGATCAGCATGCAGTCGATGGTCGGCCAGCTCTTCCACGGCATCGACTCGGAAGCGCTGCTTGCCGTGCCGTTCTTCCTGCTCGTCGGCGAGCTGATGGCCTCGTCCGACGTCGTGCAGCGGATGATCCGGCTGGCGCAGACGCTGGTCGGCCACCTGCGCGGCGGCCTGGCGCAGGTGGTCACGCTGTTCTCGATGTTCTTCGCCGGCATCTCGGGCTCGTCGACCGCCGACGTCGCCGTGCTCGCGCGCACCGTCGCGCCGCAGATGGACAAGGAGGGCTACGACCGCGCCTTCACGGCGGCCCTCATCGCCTCGGCCTCGACGATGGCCAACCTGATCCCGCCGAGCATCATGGCGGTGGTCTACGGCGCGACCGGCAACGTCTCGATCGGCGGCCTGTTCCTCGCCGGCGTCGTGCCGGGCGTGCTGATCGGCATCGGCCTCATGGTCTACAGCTACTTCTGGGGCCCGGTCGGCGTCAAAAAGCAGCGCGCCAGCTTCGCCGAGTTCGGCAGCGCCGCGCGCGGCTCGGCGCTGCCGATGGTGATCCCCGTGATCATCATGGGCGGCATCCTCACGGGCTGGTTCACGCCGACCGAGGCCGGCATGGTCGCGGCGGCCTACATCCTGCTGGTGCTGATCCCGATCATGCGACCGCGTCACGTGTTCGAGCTGCCGCGCGACTTCATGTACGCAGGCCTGCTCTATTCGCTGCCGCTCGCGGCGATCGCCGGCGCGTCGGCGTTCGGCTGGATGGTCGCGTACCTGCGCGGGCCCGACATCGTCTCGAGCTACATCGGCGGCATCGCAGGCACCAACGGCGCCCTGATCATGTTCATGCTCGTCGTGCTGTTCGTGATCGTCGGCGACTTCATCGACGCGGTGCCGGCGATCATCATCTTCATGCCGATCATCACCAAGCTCACCGAGGTGGGCAACATCAACCCGCTGCACATGGGCGTGGTGATCATCACGACGCTTGCCTTCGGACTGATCACGCCGCCCTACGGGCTCTCGCTCCTGGTCGCATCAAAATACGTGGGCGTCGGCTTCGGCAAGGCGCTCTTTCGCTCGCTCCCGCTCTACGTCGTCTTCCTCGCCACCATCGCCTTCACCGTCCTCTTCCCCGACATCGTCCTCTGGTTGCCGAAGCATCTCTTTCCCGAGTCGGTCGGGTGCTTCAAGTCGCCGAGCGGCGTCGGCTACATCTGCCCGCCATGAACGCTGCTGCCTCCCTCTCGCATCCCTCCTTCGATGCCCGCCCGCTGACGCCCAAGCTCGGCGCCGAGATCACGGGCGTGCACCTCGACCAGGGCGTCTCGCCCGAGACCTTCCGCGCGCTCTACGACGCGTTCCTGCGCCACCAGGTGCTCGTCTTTCCGGCGCACGAGCTGCCGCCGGCCGCCCAGGTCGCGTTCGCGCGCCAGTTCGGCGAGGTGCAGGTGCACGTGATGTCGATGTATCACGCCGACGGCTTCCCCGAGCTCTACCGCCTCTCGAACCTCGACGCCGAAGGAAAGCCGAACGGCAGGCATCCCGACAAGGGCACGCTCGTCTGGCACACCGACGGCTCGTGGCGCCGCGTCACCGGCCAGGCGACGATCATCTACGGCGAGATCGTCCCCGAGACCGGCGGCGAAACCTGGTTCTGCGACATGTACGGCGCCTATGACCGACTGAGCGGCGCGTGGAAGCAGCGCATCGCCGGCATGCGCGCCGTCCACAACCTCGACTTCTCGCGCACGCGCCGCCACGGCACCGACCTGATGACCGAGGCGCAGAAGCGCGAGGCGCCGCCGGTCGAGCATCCGGTCGTGCGCCGCCATCCCGAAACGGGCCGCACGTGCCTCTACCTCGGCGATCACGCGGAGTCGATCATCGGCATGCCGTACGACGATGGCCGCGCCCTGATCGACGAGCTCAACGCACTTGCCGTCCACGAGGATCTCACCTACAAGCACCACTGGCAGGCGCGCCAGCTGATCGTCTGGGACAACCGCTGCGCCATGCACCGCGCGACCGAGTACGACCCGCACACCCAGCGCCGCGTCGTGCGCCGCTGCACCGTGCTCGGCGAGGAACCGGTCGGCGTCGACGCCCGCTAGGGGCAGGCAAAGTGACGAAAACGTCGAGCCACGGCGCGCCGCTTTCGCGAGAATCGAGGCGGTCATGAACAGCCTCGACAAGTTCCTCCTCTTCGTGGCCCTGCCGGCCGTCATCGGCGCATCACTGCTCGAGGCGATCGTCCTCGCCCGGCTGCGCTCGTACGACTGGCGCGCCAGCGCCGTGTCGCTGCTCGACCTGGTCTCGCGCATCGCGGTGCAGATCTTCCTGCCTCTGTCGATCGCCGCGCCGGTGATCGCCCTCGTCTACCGCCACCGCATCGGCGCGATCGCCCTGGACGGCTGGGTCGCGGTCCTGGCCCTCTTCCTCGGCCAGGAGTTCTGCTACTACTGGTTCCACCGCGCCGCGCACCGCGTGCGCTGGTTCTGGTGCAACCACGCTGTCCACCACTCGTCCAACGAGCTGAACCTGGCCGCGGCCTACCGCATCGGCATCCTGAGCCGCGCCACCGGCAGCACGGTCTTCTACGTGCCGCTGATCTGGATCGGCTTCGAGCCGCGCGTCGTCTTCGAGATGCTGTCGCTCAACCTGCTCTACCAGTTCTGGATCCACGCAACCTGGATCCCGAAGCTCGGCTGGCTCGAATACGTGCTCAACACGCCGTCGGCCCATCGCGTCCACCACGCCGCCAACCTCGAGTACCTCGACGCCAACTACGGCGGCGTGCTGATCGTCTTCGACCGCCTGTTCGGCACCTACCGCGCCGAGCGCGACGACCTGCCGTGCCGCTACGGCCTGGTCGAGCCGATGACGGGCTACAACCCGCTGAAGATCGAGCTCGCGCAATGGCACAAGCTCGGCCGCGATCTGATCGGCGCGCGCAGCGTTCGCGCCGTTCTCGGCTACCTGACGATGCCGCCGGGCTGGAATCCGCACGGCCCCGGTTTGACGACGGAGGAGATGCGCGCCCGCGCCGCCGAGGCCGGCGCGTTCAGGGAGCTAGATCGCGCGAAGCCGCCGCCGCGCGATCGCGGCGAAGTCGACTTCGGTGAAGCGCGGGTGGCCGGGCGCCGTCGGCACCATCAGTAGATCGACCCGCTCCCAGACGGAGCGCGTGTCGCGCTGCGCTTCGCGCAAGGCGTAGACGCCGCGTAAGGCGTCGGTCGCCGACAAGGTGAGCGCCGCGGCGATGACCGTGCACACCGTCGGATCGAGCGCCTCGGGATGGCGATCGAGCAGCTGCTCGACGACCACCTGGCGCTCCGCCACCCACGGGCCGCCGTAAAGCTGCTCGGCGACCGCATGCAGGGGCGCGAAGTCGATCGCGACGGCCTCGCGGCCGAGCGCGCGCAGTTGCGCGCTCGCCGCTTCGTAGGCCGCGCCGTAGCCGGCGTCGCCGTGGAAGATCGTCTGCGACGGCACGCCGACGCGCAGCCGCGCCGGCAGGCGCGACGGGCCGGCGACGAAGTCGCTGTAGGCATCGTCGCCTTCGATGACGGCGAGCACGCGCGCCGCGTCGCCGACGGTGAGCGCGAGGATCGAGACGCAGTCGATGCTGCGGCACGCAGGCACGACGCCGCGCGTGCTGACGCGGCCGGGCGTCGGCTTCAGCCCGACGATGTGGTTGAAGCCTGCCGGCACGCGGCCCGAGCTCGCGGTGTCGGTGCCGAGCGCGAACGGCACGTCGCCGCGCGAGACGGCGACCGCCGAGCCCGAGCTCGAACCGCCTCTGATGCGATCGGCGGCGAACGTGCTGCTCGGCCTTCCGTAGGGCGAGCGCGTTCCGACGAGGCCGGTGGCGAACTGGTCGAGATTGTTCTTGCCGACGCAGACCGCGCCGGCGGCGATCAGCCGCTCGACGCTCGCCGCGTGCGCCGCCGCGACGTAGCGGAACGCGGGACAGGCGGCGGTCGTGGGCAGACCGGCAACGTCGATGTTGTCCCTTCACCGCGAAGGGCACGCCGAAGAGCGGCATCGCGGCGCGCGCCTCGACCGTGCGCTCCGCGCGGGCCTCGATCGCCGCGACCTGCGCCTCGACGCCGGCGCGGTTGATGAGCGTGATCCACACGCCGGGCGGTCTCTCGACCTCGAGCCGCCGCTGCAGCTCGACCAGCAGGCCGCGCGGCGACGCACCGTTCGCGTCGGCAGTCGCATAGTCGTCGATCGTCAGCGGATGCGCGTGGCGATCGTCGTTCGGTCAAGGTCCTGATCGGCCATGCAACGGTGTGGCGAGCCCTGGTATACCGATGCGTGTACTTGCAGGAAATGTGCCCAGCGCCATGGGCCCTTCGTGGGGCGCGAGCCCGGTTTGTGGCGATACTTGCCGCCCCATGACCGAGCTCAGCCCCGAGGTGCGCCGCCGCCGCACATTCGCCATCATTTCCCACCCCGACGCCGGCAAGACGACGCTCACCGAGAAGCTGCTGCTGTTCTCGGGCGCGATCCAGATCGCGGGCTCGGTGAAGGCGCGCAAGGCCTCGCGTCACGCGACCTCCGACTGGATGGAGATCGAGAAGCAGCGCGGGATCTCGGTCGCGTCGTCGGTGATGCAGATGGAGTACCGCGGCTGCGTCATCAACCTGCTCGACACGCCCGGCCACCAGGACTTCTCGGAAGACACATACCGTGTGCTCACCGCCGTCGACGCGGCGCTGATGGTGATCGACGCGGCCAACGGCGTCGAGCCGCAGACGCGCCGCCTGCTGCAGGTCTGCCGCGCCCGCAACACGCCAATCCTCACCTTCGTCAACAAGATGGACCGCGAGGTTCAGGAGCCGCTCGTGCTGATGGACGAGATCGAGCGCGAGCTCGGCATGAGCGTCGTGCCGTTCACGTGGCCGGTCGGCATGGGCAAGCGCTTCCACGGCGTGCTCGACCTGCGCGCCGAGCAGATGCGGGTGTTCTCGCCGGGCGAGGACAGGAAGGGCGCCGACGACGAGATCCTGCTCGGCATCGACAACCCCGAGTACGCCACGCGCTTCGGCGAGGAGTACGTGC
The DNA here is from genome assembly GCA_038236565.1 of Burkholderiales bacterium. Lineage (GTDB taxonomy): Bacteria > Pseudomonadota > Gammaproteobacteria > Burkholderiales > Burkholderiaceae_C > Schlegelella_A. The sequence goes on from JBBRZP010000036.1 coordinate 15,029, forward strand.
ATGCCAAGAACGACGTCGACCTGCTGCGCGACGCCGCGCCGCTGTTCGACGAAGCGGCCTTCCTCGCCGGCCGGCAGACGCCGATGTTCTTCGGCTCGGCGATCAACAACTTCGGCGTGCGCGAGGTGCTCGACGCGCTGGTCGACATGGCGCCGCCGCCGGGCGAGCGTGCGGCCATCCAGCGCATCGTCGAGCCCGACGAGAAGAAGTTCACCGGCGTCGTCTTCAAGATCCAGGCGAACATGGATCCGGCGCACCGCGACCGGATCGCGTTCGTGCGCGTCGCCTCGGGCCATTTCGAGCGCGGCATGCGATTGAAGGTCGTGCGGTCGGGCAAGGAGCTCCGCCCGAACACCGTCGTCAGCTTTCTCTCGCAGCGGCGCGAGCTGCTCGACGAGGCCTATGCCGGCGACATCATCGGCATCCCGAACCACGGCGTGCTCCAGCTCGGCGACACGCTCACCGAAGGCGAGGCGCTGCAGTTCACCGGGCTGCCGTTCTTCGCGCCGGAGATGTTCCGCTCGGTCGAGGTCGCCGATCCGCTGCGCACCAAGCAATTGCGCGCGGGCCTGACGCAGCTGGGCGAGGAAGGCGCGATCCAGGTGTTCCGTCCGGTCGCGGGCTCGGTGCTGCTGCTCGGCGCCGTCGGCCAGCTGCAGTTCGAGGTCGTCGCGCACCGGCTCGAGCACGAGTACGGCGTGAAGGCGCGGATCATGCCGTCGCGCTTCCAGGTCGCGCGCTGGGTCACGTGCGACCCGGCCGACGGCGGCGAACGCGAGCTGCAGCGCTTCATCGACGCCAACCAGCATCGCGTCGCCTACGACGCTGTCGATGCGCCGACGGTGCTCGTCGAGTACGCGCCCGAGCTGCGCGCGATCGAGGCGAACTGGCCGAAGATCAAGTTCCACGCCCTGCGCGAGCACGCGGGGCTGGTGTTCCAGAAACAGCTCGAGGGATGACGACGGCCAAGGTCAGCGCGTGCAGCGCGATCGCGTTCGCCTGGTGCACAGCGACGTTTTCCTGCGCGGGCGCGGCCCACGCGCAGGGCACCGCCGACCCGACTGCTCGCGCCACGACAGCGGCGGGAGAGGTCGAAGGGGTCGCGGCGAACGGCATGACGATCTTTCGCGGCCTGCCGTATGTGGCCGCACCGGTCGGCGCTCTGCGCTGGCATGCCCCCGAGCCGGGGGCGGCATGGACCGGCGTGCGGCGCGCGACCGAATTCGGCAGGGCGTGTCCGCAGGACCGCTCGGCCTCGATCGACCAAGCCGGCGACCCGGGCCCGACGTCCGAAGACTGCCTGACCCTCAACGTCTGGACGCCGCGCGCCGACGCGAGCGCGAAGCTGCCGGTGATGGTGTGGATCCACGGCGGCGCCTTCGTCATCGGCGCCGGCAGCCAGGGCATCTTCGACGGCACGGCGCTCGCCAGGCGCGGCGTCGTCGTGGTCACGTTCAACTACCGCCTCGGCGCGCTCGGCTTCTTCTCGCATCCCGCGCTCGACGCGGCCGCGCCCGGCGGCCCCGTGAACTTCGGCCTGCTCGACCAGATCGCGGCACTGAAGTGGGTGCGCGACAACATCGGGTCGTTCGGCGGCGATGCGAGGAACGTGACGATCTTCGGCGAGTCCGCAGGCGCCGAGAGCGTGCTCGCCCTGTACACGTCGCCGCTCGCGCGCGGCCTCTTCCAGCGCGGCATCGCGCAAAGCGCCTACGGCATCCCCAGCCACACGCGCGAGAAGGCGCGCACGGTCGGCGTCGCGGTCGCGAGCGCGCTCGGTCTGAAGGGTGCGAACGCGTCGCTCGCCGAGCTGCGCGCCGTGCCGGCCGACCGGTTCTTCGCCGTGAAGGACAAGGGCACGTCGCTGGCGCCGTCGCTCGTGGTCGGCGATGCGGCGTTGCCGGCGACGATTCTCTCGACCTTCCAGCGCGGCGGCGAAGCGGCGCTGCCGCTGATCATCGGCAACAACAGCGACGAGGCGAGCGTCGCGGTCGCCTTCGGCATCGAGCCGGCGGCTCTCGTCACGAAGCTGGGTGCGGCGCGGATCGCGATCAAGCCGCTCTATCCCGACGTGAAGGACGACGCGCAGCTCGGCCGCGAGGTCGTGCGCGACGTTCTCTTCTCCGCCTTCGCGCGCCGCATCGCCTACCTGCATTCGACGCGCGCGCCGACCTGGCGCTACTACTTCAGCCGCGTGCCGACGAACCAGCGCGCGACGATGCCCGGCGTGTCGCACGGCGGCGAGATCGCCACGGTGTTCGACATCGACGACGCCTGCGGATGCCTCGGCGCCCCGCTCAGCGCGGACGACCGCGCGTACGCGAAGCGCGTCGGCGACCTGTGGGTCGCGTTCACGCGCGGCGCAATACCGGAGTCGCCCGACGTGCCGGCGTGGCCGCGCGACGGCCGCGCCGCCGCGCGCACGATGGAGTTCGGCGACGAGATCGTCGTCCGCGAGGACTTCATGAAGTGGCGCCTCGACACCTTCATCGGCACGCTGAACCTGATCGGCGGACGCGCCGATCGGTGAACGCGGAGCCGGCCCGCGCGTCAGTCGCGGTGCTTGTCCTTCTTGCCGTGGCCGTGGCCGCCCTCGTCGTCGTGCTTCTCGTGCTTGTCTTTCTTGTCCCAGCCGCGATGGCGGCCGTTGTTCCAGCCCGGATGCTCGTGCTCGTAGCGCTCGCGCACCCATTCGTCGCGGACGAAGTAGACGGGCTGCCCGCAGGCGTTGTAGCGCCCGCAGTAGCGGCGCCAGTTCTGCTGCTCCCCCGTCGGCACGTAGAGGTAGACCGGCTGCTGCTCGACGACGACGCGCGGGGGCAGGATGATGACCGGCTCGGGGCGGTAGAGGGCAGGCCGCGGCACGTCTCCGATGTTGATCCGGCCGTAGATGCCGGGCTGGTTGATGCCGATCGAGACGCTGGTCTGCGCCGTGGCGTTGCCGAAGGCCCCGGCGGCGAGGACGAGGGCGAGAATGGTCTTCATGCGAGGCTCCTGGTTCGAGGATGAGAAGGTAACGTCCGGCCGACCTGCCGCGATGGCCGGGTTGTCCCCGGAACGGCCCGCTTCGCCCACATTCGCACGGCAGGGCGCCGCAGGCGTACCGACGAGGAGCGGCCCATGGACGTGAGCGCCCCGTCGGGCCGCAGTCGCCCGGGGCTTTATCTCGACCTGATCCGCTGGGACCGCCCCGCCGGCACGCTGCTTCTGCTCTGGCCGACGCTCTCGGCACTCTGGATCGCGGCGAACGGCTTTCCCGGCTGGCATCTCGTGGTCGCCTTCGTGCTCGGCACCTTCCTCATGCGTAGCGCCGGCTGCGCCGCCAATGACGTCGTCGACCGCGAATTCGACAAGCACGTCAAGCGCACGGCGGCGCGGCCGGTGACGAGCGGTGCGATGAGCAGCGGCGAAGCGCTTGCCGTCGGCGCGGTGCTCGCGCTCGTCGCGTTCGCGCTCGTGCTCACCGTCAATCTCGCGGCCGTCATCTGGAGCTGCGCCGCGCTCGCGGTGACGCTGGTCTATCCGTTCAGCAAGCGCTTCGTGTCGATGCCGCAGGCCATCCTCGGCGTCGCCTTCAGCTTCGGCATCCCGATGGCCTTCGCAGCCGTCGGTGGTGGCGCGGGCTGGACGCTCGCCAGCGTCGCGGGCGCCGTGCCGGCGACCGCGTGGTGGCTTCTCCTCGGCAATCTCTTCTGGGTGCTTGCCTACGACACCGAGTACGCGATGGTCGACCGCGACGACGACCTGAAGATCGGCATCCAGACCTCGGCGATCACGCTCGGCCGCTTCGACGTCGCCGCGGTGATGTCGTTCTATGCCGTTTTCCTCGCGATCTGGGCGGTCGTCGGCGCGCAGCTCGGCTTCGGCTGGCCGTATGACCTCGGACTCGTCGCCGCGGCGGCGATCGCCCTCTGGCACTACACGCTGATCCGGGACCGAACACGCGAAGGATGCTTTCGCGCGTTCCGCCTCAACCATTGGGTCGGCTTCGCCGTCTTCTGCGGCGTCGCTCTCCAGTTCGCCATGCACTGATCCGGCCCGACGGCCGGCCGATCAGAGCGACGCGAGCGCGTCGGCGAGTGCCTCGACCGCAAGATCGATGTGCTCGCTCTCGACGATCAGGGGCGGCGCGAAGCGCACCACCGTGCCGTGCGTGTCCTTGCTCAGCACGCCGCGCTCGAGCAGGCCCTCGCAGACGCGGCGCGCGCTTGCAAACCTCGGGTCGATCTCGACGCCGATCAGCAGGCCGCGACCGCGCACTTCCGTGACGGCCGGATGATCGATCGCGCGCAGCCTCGCGATCAACTCGTCGCCGCGCACGCGCGCCTTCTCCGAGAGCCGATCCTTGAGCAGCAACGCGAGCGCCGCTTCGCCGACCGCCGCCGCGAGCGGGTTGCCGCCGAAGGTGCTGCCGTGGTCGCCAGGCGCGAACACCGACATCAGCTCCTCGGTCGCGACGAACGCGCTCACCGGCAGCAGGCCGCCGCCGAGCGCCTTGCCGAGCACCAGGCCGTCGGGCCGGATGCCGTCGTGATCGCAGGCGAGGACGGCGCCGGTGCGGCCGAGGCCGGTCTGGACTTCGTCGCAGATCAGCAGGATGCCGCGGCTCGTGCAGATTTCGCGCGCACGGGCGAGGTACCCCGCGGGCGGGACGATGATCCCCGCCTCGCCCTGGATCGGCTCAACCAGGAACGCCGCCGTGTTCGGCGTGATCGCAGCCTCGAGCGCGTCGGCATCGCCGAAGGGCACGCTGACGAAGCCGGGCGCGAACGGCCCGAAGCCGTCGCGGTACTGCGGCTCGCTCGAAAAGCCCACGATGGTCGTCGTGCGGCCGGCGAAGTTGCCGGCGGCGACGATGATCTCTGCCCGTCCGTCGGCGATGCCCTTGACCTTGTAGCCCCACTTGCGCGCGGCCTTGACGGCCGTTTCGACGGCCTCGGCACCGGTGTTCATCGGCAGCGCCTTGGCCATGCCCGTCGTCTCGCAGATCGCGCGCAGGAACGGCCCGAGGCGGTCGGTGTGGAACGCGCGGCTCGCCACCGCGAGGCGTGCGGCCTGCTCGGTGAGCACGCCGACGAGCGCCGGGTGGCCGTGACCGAAGCTCACAGCCGAGTACGCCGACATCATGTCGAGGTGACGCCGGCCGTGGTCGTCGAACAGCCACACGCCGGCGCCGCGCTGCAGCGTCACGGGCAGCGGGTGGTAGTTGGCCGCGCCGTAGCGCCGCTCGAGATCGGCCGGCGATTCGCCTTGCGATGCGCGCGTCGTTGCCGTGGGATGGAGGGTGCTGGTGGTCATGTGTCGCTCCGTCGGATCAGCGCACAGTGTCTCCGGAAGCGCACGAAATGTGCTTTCGGTTTGTTGCGTCGAACTTAGGATTGGCGCAACATTCGTGCGCCACAAGTCGATTTCAGCACCATGACCGCTCGCCTCGACGCCGTCGACCGCAAGATTCTCGAAGCCGTGCAGGTCGACGGCCGGATCTCCAACGTCGATCTCGCGGCGCGCATCCACCTCTCGGCGCCGCAGTGCTTTCGGCGCGTGCGCTCCCTCGAGGAGCGCGGCGTGATCCGCGGCTACCGTGCGGAGATCGCGCCCGAAGCGATCGGGCTCGCCGTGACGGCTTACGTGAGCGTCAGCATCGGCGGCGACGACTTCGGCCGCGTGCGCGAGATCGAGGCCGAGATCCGCGCCTTTCCGCAGATCCTCGAGTGCTACAGCGTCTCGGGCGAGGACGACTACCTGCTCAAGGTCGTCGCCCACGATCTGAAGACGCTCAGCACCTTCCTCACAGACCGGCTCATGCAGGTGCCGGGCATCGACGACGTGCGCTCGATGATCGCCCTCGAGGAGATCAAGCCGGTGTCGCCGTTGCCGGTCGACTGAGACGCGTCAGAGCCAGCCGGCGAGGCCGGCCAGGCCGAAGGCGAAGTAGCCGCAGATCGCGACGATCACCGCCGCCTCGACGCGACGCACCAGCGCACCGGTCGACGGCTGCCAGGTGCGCGAGCCGCGCCAGTCGTTCGCCTGCCTGGCGGCCGGGACGAGCTCGGGCGCGAGGCGCGGCGTGACGGCGACGTCGGCCGACTTCGGCGCGCGTTGCCGGACCTCGGGCTCGGCGATGCCGCCGCCGTCGAAAGCCACGAAGCCGCTGGCCTGCGGGAGGGAGAGCGGATTCTTGAGAAACATGAGCGTCTTTCACTGTCCTGGATGACGAGTTGAAAGAGAAAGGTCGGCGTGCGCTGCGTGAGCGGATCGGCTCGTCGCGGCACATCGCCATCATTGACCGCGCGGGTCGTGCGCGGTCCCGGATGTGCTCGCCGGTTCGCACCGGCTCGCCCTTCTCTTGCGGCCTGCGCACCCTGCGCAGCAGCCGTTGCGGCACGAGGATTCGTGTCGCAGCGAGAGCGATTGTGGAGAGCCGACCCCGTGCGCGTCGGTGAGGATTCGTGAGCGAAAGCACGTCGCGGACGCGAGGAATCGAACCCCGCGCAATCCGGCACGCGCGGCCGGCGAAGACGACGACCGGCACACTGCACGCCCGCGTTCACGGATAGAGGCCGCGCTCCTCGCGAGCGATCAGGATGCGCTCGCAGGCGACCGCGAAGGTCGCGGTGCGCAGCGAGATCTTGTGGCGATCGGCGGTGTCCCAGATCTTCTTCAGCGCGTCGACCATGATCTTGTCGAGTCGCACGTTGATCTCGTCCTCGCTCCAGAAGAAGCTCGAGAAGTCCTGCACCCACTCGAAGTAGCTCACCGTCACGCCGCCCGCATTGCAGATCACGTCGGGCACGACGAGGACGTTGCGATCGCCGAGCACGTCGTCGGCCTCCGGCAGCGTCGGCCCGTTCGCCCCTTCGAGCACGAGCTTGCACTTGACGCGGTTGGCGCGCTCCGGAGTGATCTGGCCCTCGAGCGCGGCCGGGATGAGGATGTCGCAGTCGACGTCCCAGAACGCCTCGTTGTCGATCCGCTCGCCGCCCTTGACGTTGGCGATTCCGGCGTCGTGGCTGATCGCGCCCATCGTCGTCGCCATGTCGAAGCCGCCCGGGCTGACGAGCGTGCCGGTGTGGTCCTGCATCGCGACGATCTTGGCGCCGGCCTGGACGAAGAGCTCGGCCGCCGAGGCGCCGACGTTGCCCATTCCCTGCACGGCGACGCGCGCGCCGTCGAGCGGCAGGCCGATGCGCCGCGCCGCCTCACGGCCGGTGACGAAGACGCCGCGGCCGGTCGCCTTGACGCGGCCGAGCGAGCCGCCGAGATGCAACGGCTTGCCGGTGACGACGCCGGTCGCGGTCGTGCCTGTGTTCATCGAGTACGTGTCCATCATCCAGGCCATGATCTGGCCGTTGGTGTTCACGTCGGGCGCGGGAATATCGCGCTGCGGGCCGATGACGATGCCGATCTCGCTCGTGTAGCGGCGCGTCATGCGCTCGAGTTCCTTCATCGAGAGCAGCTTCGGGTCGACGCGGATACCGCCCTTGGCGCCGCCGTACGGAAGGTTGACGGCGGCGCACTTGACCGTCATCCACGCCGCGAGCGCCATCACTTCCTCGAGCGTCACGTCGGGGTGGAAGCGCACGCCGCCCTTGCCGGGGCCGCGCGAGAGGTTGTGCTGGACGCGAAATCCCTCGAAGTGGGCGACCGTGCCGTTGTCCATCTCGATCGGCACGTCGACGATCAGCGCGCGCTTCGGGCGCTTGAGGGTCTCCGACCAGTGGGCCAGGTTGCCGAGATAGGGCAGGACGCGATCGACCTGCGCGAGGTAGGTGTGCCAAGGGCTCGTGGCAGTGGGCGACAGGTAGGAGAGGTAGCTCATGGGCTGGGCTCGTTGTGCTGCGAGGGACGCGCCGGCGGGCGCGCCCAAGACTGTAGCCCTCGCCGCATGACGATCAGCCGCTCGTGTCCGGCCCCTGGCCGAGCTCGTAGCCCAGCTCGGTCGCGCGGTCGCGCGCGGCCAGGATCGCCTCGACGATCGCTGCCTTCACGCCGCGCGACTCGAACACCGCGAGCGCCGCCTGCGTCGTCCCGTTCGGCGACGTGACGTTGCGGCGCAAGGTCTCGGGCGAGTCGGTCGAGGCCGCGACCAGCGCGGCGCTGCCGGCCACCGTCTGCACCGCGAGGCGCCTCGCCGCGGCGGCGTCCAGGCCCATGCGGCGTGCCGCCTCCAGCATCGACTCGACGAGGTGGAAGACGTAGGCCGGGCCCGAGCCCGAGAGCGCGGTGACCGCGTCGAGCGCGGCCTCGGCGTCGAGCCAGAGCGTCTGCCCGGTGGCCGCGAGCACGGCCTCGACCTCGGCGCGGTCGTCGGCGGTCACCGCCGGCCGCGCGAACAGACCGGCGATGCCCTGGCCGATCAGCGCCGGCGTGTTCGGCATCGCGCGCACGACACGCTCGCTGCCGACGGCGCGTGCGATCGCATCGCTGCGGATGCCGGCCATCACGCTCAGGTGCAGCGCAGCGCCGACGTGCTCGCGGCACGGCGCCGCGGCGATGCCGAACATCTGCGGCTTGACGGCCCAGACGACGAGCGCAGCCTCGGCGAGGGTCTCATCCGCGGCGGCGATCGTGCGCACGCCCAGCGTGTCGGCGACGGCCTTGCGCTGAGTCTCGTTCGGCTCGACGACGACGATGCGCTCACGCGGATGGCCCGCGCCGACGACGCCGCCGACAATCGCGCTCGCCATGTTGCCGCCGCCGATGAACGCGATCGTCCCCATCGAGCCAGTGTAGTCAGCCCGGCGGGCCGTCCGGCGCCCTGCGCGATCGCGGCATCATCGCCCGATCGCCGCGCGGTGACGCGGCGGACGCGAGGTCGACATGCTGCTCGAAGGATCCTGCCATTGCGGCAAGGTGCGCTTCACGGTCGAGGCCCAGAGCCCCGTGCCGTTCATGCATTGCCACTGCTCGATCTGCCGCAAGACGGCCGGCAGCGGCGGCTTCGGCATCAACCTCGGCGCGCACTCGGCGACGCTCAAGGTGCGCGGCGAGAAGCACCTCGGGCGTTATCACGCGGTCCTGCGCGAGCCGGGCAAGCGCGCGACGCGGTCGAAGGCCGAGCGGCGCTTCTGCCGCGAGTGCGGCAGCCCGCTCTGGCTCTACGACAAGCGCTGGCCCGAGCTCGTGCATCCGCACGCCTCGGCGATCGACACGCCACTGCCCAAGCCACGGGAAGTCGTCGAGGCCGCCCTGGCCTATGCGGCGGCGTGGGTCGACGTCCCGCGGGGCAAGGGTCACGTGCACTGCCAGCAGTGGCCGCAGGAGTCGCTGGAAGAGTGGCACGAGCGCCACCGCGTGCTCGGCGGCTAGGGTCGACGCTCGCCGAAGATCGCGCTGCCCACGCGCACCATCGTCGCGCCTTCGAGGATCGCCGCCTCGAGGTCGCCGCTCATGCCGGCCGAGAGCGTGTCGAGCGCAAACCCGTCGCCGCGCAGCGCCTCGAAGAGCTCGCGCAGGGCGCGATGCGGCCGGCGCTGGGCCGCAACGTCGCCAACGACCTCGGGGATCGCCATCAGGCCGCGCAGCCGAAGCCGCGGCAGCGCCGCGACCGCGCGCGCGACCTCGGGCACCTGCGCAGGCGCCAGCCCGCTCTTGGTCGCCTCGTCGCTGATGTTGACCTGCAGGCAGACCGAGAGCGGCGCCAGGCCGCCGGGCCGCTGCGCGCTCAGCCGCTCGGCGATCTTCAGGCGATCGACCGAGTGGACCCAGTCGAAGCGCTCGGCGACGACGCGCGTCTTGTTGGCCTGGAGCGGCCCGATCAGGTGCCATTCCGGGCGGGGCACCAACCCCGAGAGCGCTGCGATCTTGTCGAGCGCTTCCTGGACGTAGTTCTCGCCGAAGCGCCGTTGCCCCGCCGCATGCGCTTCGGCGACGGCCGTGGCCCCCTGGGTCTTGCTCACGGCGAGCAACGTGACGCTTTGCACGGGGCGTCCGGCGGCCGCACAAGCGCTTGCAATGCGCGCGTTCACTTGGGCGAGCTTGTCTGCGATCATTGCGCCTTGCCGCCCGGGGCAGCGCCTTGCCTCGCGTCGTCGCGGCGCGATCCGGCACTCACTTCCTGAAGACCCATGGACATCACCCAGCTGCTGGCGTTTTCGGTCAAGAACAAGGCCTCCGACCTGCACCTGTCGGCCGGCCTGCCGCCGATGATCCGCGTTCACGGCGACGTTCGCCGCATCAATGTCGACCCGCTCGAGCACAAGCAGGTGCACGACATGGTGTACGACATCATGAACGACTCGCAGCGCAAGAACTACGAAGAGTCGCTCGAGTGCGACTTCTCGTTCGAGATCCAGGGCCTGGCGCGCTTTCGCGTCAACGCATTCAACCAGAACCGCGGCGCCGGCGCCGTGTTCCGGACGATTCCCTCGAAGATCCTCACGCTCGAGCAGCTCAATTGCCCGGCCATCTTCGCCGAGCTGTCGCTCAAGCCGCGCGGCATGGTGCTGTGCACCGGCCCGACCGGCTCGGGCAAGTCGACCACGCTGGCGGCGATGGTCAACCACCTCAACGAGAACGAGTTCGGCCACATCCTCACGGTCGAGGACCCGATCGAATTCGTGCACGAGTCGAAGAAGTGCCTGATCAACCAGCGCGAGGTCGGGCCGCACACGCTGTCGTTCGCGAACGCGCTTCGCTCTGCGTTGCGGGAGGACCCGGACTGCATCCTGGTCGGCGAAATGCGCGACCTGGAGACGATCCGCCTGGCCCTGACGGCCGCTGAAACCGGCCACCTCGTGTTCGGCACGCTGCACACCTCGAGCGCGGCCAAGACCGTCGACCGGATCGTCGACGTCTTCCCGGCGGCCGAGAAGGAAATGGTCCGCTCGATGCTCTCGGAGTCGCTGATCGGCGTGATCTCGCAGACCCTGTGCAAGACGAAGGACGGCGGCGGGCGGGTCGCGGCGCACGAGATCATGCTGGGCACTGCGGCGATCCGCAACCTGATCCGCGAGGCGAAGATCGCGCAGATG
>JBBRZP010000037.1:0-24952 GCA_038236565.1 Burkholderiales bacterium
ACTCGCTCGTGGTCTCGAGCTTGTAGAGCGGAAGCTCGCGGCCGTCGTCCATCTTCACGGTCTCGCGCGTCTGGGCGCAGGAGCGGGTGACGAACTTGAAGCCGTTGGAGAGATCGACGAAGCAGACTTCGCGATACGCCGGGTGGATGCCTTCTTTCACGGGATTGCCTTTGCAAGTGGTGCCGGGAGCCACGCCGCGCTGAAAGGAGCTTCAGTGGCGCACTTTCCGATCAGCCTGCGATTCTAGCGCGAGCCCGCCGGTCGGGCTAGCCGCCGCGCCGCATCATGTCGAAGAAGTCGTTGTTGTTCTTGGTCGCCTTCATCTTTTCGAGGATGAACTCCATCGCCTCGATCTCGTCCATCGAGTACAGGAGTTTTCGCAGGATCCAGCTCTTCTGCAGGATCTCTGGCTTGAGGAGAAGCTCCTCGCGTCGCGTTCCCGACTTGTTCAGAAGGATCGACGGGTAGACGCGCTTTTCCGACATCCGGCGATCGAGGTGGATTTCGCAGTTGCCGGTGCCCTTGAATTCCTCGTAGATCACCTCGTCCATCCGGCTGCCGGTCTCGACCAGCGCCGTACCGATGATGGTGAGCGAGCCGCCTTCTTCGATGTTGCGGGCGGCGCCGAAGAAGCGCTTCGGACGCTGCAACGCGTTTGCGTCGACGCCGCCGGTGAGCACCTTGCCCGACGACGGCAGGACGTTGTTGTAGGCCCGGGCCAGACGCGTGATCGAGTCGAGCAAGATGACGACGTCCTTCTTCATCTCGACCAGCCGCTTGGCGCGCTCGATCACCATCTCGGCGACCTGCACGTGGCGTGCCGCTGGCTCGTCGAAGGTCGAACTGATGACCTCGCCGCGCACGGTGCGCTGCATCTCGGTCACTTCCTCCGGCCGCTCGTCGACGAGCAGCACGATCAGGTAGACCTCGGGGTAGTTGGCGATCAGCGCGTGCGCCAGGTTCTGCATCATCACCGTCTTGCCGCTCTTGGGCGCCGAGACGAGGAGGGCGCGCTGGCCTTTGCCGATCGGTGCGATCAGGTCGATGATCCGGCTCGTGATGTTCTCTTCGTTCTTGATGTCGCGCTCGAGCTTGAACTGCTCCTTCGGAAAGAGCGGCGTCAGGTTCTCGAACATGATCTTGTGCTTGCTCTCCTCGGGCAAGAGGTCGTTGATCTTGTCGACCTTCACCAGCGCGAAGTAGCGCTCGCCGTCCTTGGGCACCCGCACTTCGCCTTCGACCATGTCGCCGGTGTGCAGGTTGAAGCGGCGCACCTGGCTCGGCGAGAGATAGATGTCGTCGGTCGACGCCATGTAGCTCGCCTCGGGGGAGCGCAGGAAGCCGAAGCCGTCGGGCAGGACCTCGAGCACTCCGTCACCGAAGACCTGCTCGCCGGCCTTGGCGCGCTTTTTCATGATCGCAAACATCAACTCCTGCTTGCGCATGCGGGCGACGTTCTCGATCTCCAGCACCTCGCCCATCTTGATGAGCTCGGAGACGTGGATCAGCTTCAGTTCGGAGAGGTGCATGGAAGGAGCGCCACTCGGCGCATGGTGAATCCGTGGGGAGGAGGCGGCGTCGGGCCGGCTCCGGGGCTGCGCCGCGCGCAACTCTAGGCGTCAAACAACGGCGGATCTGAGGGAGAAGCGGTGACCGCTTCACTGTGCCTGGAGGCCTGCCCTGCGGGCGATCTTGGCGATCGGGCCGGCAAGGTGCCTGGCTGTCTCGTGCCGGAAGCCGACGCCGTGGCGCGGGCTTCCTTCGCTAGCGAGCTATTATAGCGCGGACTTGGCGGCGGTGGCTTCGCTGCCGAGGTTGGCGTCGATGAACGCCGTCAGCTGCGCCTTGGAGAGCGCGCCGACCTTGGTCGCGGCCAGCTGGCCGTCCTTGAAGAGCATCAGCGTCGGGATGCCGCGGATGCCGTACTTGGCGGGCACATCGCGGTTCTCGTCGACGTTCATCTTGGCGATGCGAAGCCTGCCGTCGTAGTCCTTCGAGACCTCGTCGAGGATCGGCGCGATCATCTTGCACGGGCCGCACCACTCCGCCCAGTAGTCGACCAGGACTGGCGTGCTGGCTTCGAGCACATCGGCGTTGAACGATGCGTCGGACGTGTGGGTGATCAGCTCGCTGCTCATGTCGTTTTCCTTGCTGCCGCTGAAGGCAAGATGGGCACGTCGTCACCGACTTCAAGGACGGTGGCGCCGTGCACAATCATTCTGGCATACCGGCTCTCGCAGCGCGCCGCGCCGCCCTCAACTGCGCCCTATGACGACGATAGCCCGCGTGACGCTCGGCGCCCTGCACGAATCGCGCGTGTCGGCGTTGCAGGCCGGTGTTCCGTGCGGCGACCGCTGGGATGCGATCGCCGCCACCTGTGCCGACTGGGCGCGGCAGGGATCGATCTCGTGGCGCGACGCCGTCGTGCTCGTGCCCTTCGTCGAGCTGCTCGCGCCGGCACGCCGCGCCTTCGCGCGCCTGGGCACCTGGATGCCGCGCATCGAGACCACCCGCACGCTCGCGGCCTCGCTCGGGCCGCCGACGACGGCCGATGCCGAAAGCAGCTTCGACGCCGCGCTCGATGCCCTCGTCGCGACGCAGCTCCTCGCCCGCGAGCGCTGGGGCGTCGAGTGGATGCGGCGCGATCGGCGCGGCTTCGAGCACGCGGCGCAGCGTGTCGCGACAACGGCGCGCGAGCTGGCGCGCGCCGCTTCCGCAATGCCTCCGTCGTCGCGGCCGGCATGGTGGCAGTCGGCACGCGACGCGCTCGACGGCGCCGGCGGCGGACCCGCCGGGCTCGAGAAGCTGCTGTCGCGCATCGCGGTCGAATGGGCGGCGACCGCGCCCGATGCGTCGACCGACCGGCTGTTCGCGCTTCGTCCCTCGGCGTGGATCGCGATCCAGGCCGGCGGCGTCGACCGGCTCGCCCAGGCGCTGCTCGCGCACGGCGACGCTCCTGCGCTCGTCATCGACACCGACGTCACTCTCGACGCCCCGTTCGCGAACATCGCGATCGAGCTCGCCGCCGACCCGCCGGCGCAGGCGCTGTGCGACGGCTTCGAGGACGAGGCGTGGGCCGCTGCAGCGCAGATCCTCGACCATCTCGGGCGCGATGAGCGGCCGGTCGCGCTGGTCGCGCTCGACCGAGTCCTCGTGCGCCGTGTGCGCGCGCTGCTCGCGCGGGCCGGCGTGCGCATCGCCGACGAGACCGGCTGGAAGATGTCGACGACGCGCGCCGGCGCGAGCGTGATGTCCTTGCTGCAGGCGGCGCGTCCGATCGCGACCGCCGACGCCTACCTCGACTGGCTCAAGTCGCTGCCGCCGACGGCGACGCCCGAGGCCGCCTCGCTCGCCGCGCTCGAGCGGATGTGTCGCCGCAGGCGCATCTCGCGCCGCGATGCGATCGCGCCCGACGCGCTCCCGGCCGGAGCGGCGCGTCTGCACGCCGAAGCGACGGCGACGCTCGACGCGGTCGCCGGCACGTCGCGCCGCAGCCTGCCCGGGTGGCTCGACGCCGTGTGCACCGCGCTCGAGCGCTGGGGCGTGCTGGCGCAGCTGCGCGACGACGACGCAGGCCGCCAGGCGCTCGCCGCGCTCGGCCTCGATCCGCCGCTTGCGCCGGCGCGTCGCGCCTCGCTGGACGACAGCGTCGAGCCGCTGACACTGCTCGAGTTCACCCGCTGGGTCGACGACGTGCTCGAGCGCGTGGCCTATCGCCCGCCGATCGGCGCGGTCGACGCGACCGGCGATGCCGGCGCCGTCGTGCCGGATGTCGTCGTGACGCCGCTCGCGCGCACCATGCTGCGCCCGTTCGCTGCCGTCGTGATGCCCGGCGCCGACCATCGCTCGCTCGGCGCGATGCCGGTCGACGACACCCTGCTCCCGCGCAGCGTCGTCGCCGCGCTGGCGCTGCCGACGACGACCGATCGGCACGCCGCCGATCTGCTCGCCTTCGCCCAGGCGCTGCGCCTGCCGCGGGTCACGATCTCGCGCCGCCGCGGCGATGCCGGTGATCCCGTTGCGGCGAGCTCTTTCGTCGAGCGATTGCGCTCGGCGTTGGCCGAGATGCCCGCGGCCGACGGCACGCCGAGCGACCTGCGCGCCTGGCGCGATCCGCGTGGCGAGCGCCGCCTCGCGGCCGAGCCGGTGCGGCCGACGGCGCCCGCGGTGCCCGCGAGCGCACTGCCGTCGCGGCTCTCCGCCAGCGCGTTCGAGGCCCTGCGCGCGTGCCCGTACCGTTTCTTCGCCGAGCGCGTGCTGCACCTCTCCGAGAGCGACGAGCTCGACGACGAGGTCGAGAAGCGCGACTACGGTACGTGGCTGCACGAAGTGCTCGATGCCTTCCATCGCGAGCGCGACGAGCCGCGCGACGCCGACGCCGACGAGACGCGACTGCGCGAGATCGGCGAGACCGTGCGCGCCTCGATGGGCCTCGACGCTGCCGCGTTCCTGCCCTACGACGCGAGCTTCTCCGGCTTCGTGCCGCGCTACGTGGCGTGGCTGCACGCTCGTGAACGCAACGGCTGGCGCTGGCAGAGTGGCGAGAGCGAGACGCGTTGCGCACCCCAGGAGCTCGACGGCCTGGAGCTGCACGGCTACATCGATCGCATCGACCAGCGCGACAGCAAGGACGGCGCGGTTCTCGAGCTCATCGACTACAAGACCGGCAGCGCGGAGAAGCTCAAGGAGAAGGTGCGCGAGCCGCTCGAGGACACGCAGCTCGCGTTCTACGCAGCCCTCGTCGGCGCGGGCGACGAGACGCGGATCACGGCGAGCTACCTCGCCGTCGACCGCACCAAGGGGCTGATGCAGATCGCGCATCACCACGTCGCCGACGATGCGCGCACGCTGGTCGTCGGCATCGCCGACGAGATGCGGCGCCTGCGCGCGGGCGCCGGCCTGCGCGCGCTCGGCGAAGGCAGCGCATGCGAGTACTGCCAGGCGCGCGGCCTCTGCCGGCGCGACCACTGGGGGCGCGACGACCGTGGCGCGTGACCAGCCGGCGCTGCGCGTCGACGGCCGGCGTGTCGACGCGCAGACCTTCTATGCCGCCGCGTGCGATCCGGCACGCTCGTGCGTCGTCGAGGCGTGCGCCGGCTCGGGCAAGACCTGGATGCTCGTCTCGCGCATGCTGCGTGCGCTGCTCGATGGCGCGGCGCCGCACGAGATCCTGGCGATCACCTTCACGCGCGCCGCGGCCGGCGAGATGCGTGAGCGGCTCGACAAGTGGCTCGCCGACTTCTCGACGCCGCGCTCGACTCACGGGGAGCGCCTGCGCGCGCTCGTCGAGCGTGGCGTCGATCCGGCGCGGGCCGAACGCCTCGCGCCCGAACTCGGCGCGCTGCAGGCGAAGGTGCTCGCAGCCGGCCGGCCGGTCGAGATCCGCACCTTCCACGGCTGGTTCGCGCAGCTGCTGCGATCGGCGCCGCTCGCGCTCCTCGACCGGCTCGGGGTCCAGGCCGACGCCGAGCTCGTCGAGGACTGGCGCGAGCACCGCACGGCCGTGCACCGCGCCTTCCATGCCATGCTGCTGCGCGACGAGGCCCTGCGCGCCGATCACGCCGAGTTGACGGCGAGGCGCGGTCGTCACCAGCTGCGCGTGTGGCTCGACGCCGTCTGGGACCGCCGTGTCGAGTTCGAGCTCGCCGACGAGGCCGGCGTCCTCGCGACGAGCGTCGTGCGCGCCGACGAGGTCTGGCCCGAGCTTGCCGACTACGATCATCCGGCCGAAGCGATCGCGACCGCGGCGTGGACCGATCGACTGCGAGCCGCGGCGCGCGAGCTCTTGGCGTCGCGCGGCAAGCTGGCGCGCGACGCTGGCGAAGAGCTCGCGACTGCGCTGTCGCTCGCGCCCCGAGCGCGCTTCGCCGCCGTGTGGGACGCCCTCTTCACCGGCACGGACGATCCGCGCGCGCTGGCGCGCGGGCTGCCGCGCGCCGAAGAAGCGCAGGACGCGCTCGCCCACCTGGCCATCCAGATCCACCAGCACGAGTCGCGCGACGAGCATCTGCGCATGGCGCGCCTCGGCCGCGCGCTGCTCGCCGCGCTCGTCGACTACAAGCGCACCCAGGGCCTCGCCGACATGGCCGACCTCGAGCGCGTCGCGCTCGTCCTCTTGCGCGACGGCGAGCTGTCGGGCTGGGTCCAGGAGCGGCTCGACGCGCGGGTCGGCCACCTGCTGATCGACGAGTTCCAGGACACCAGCCCGCTGCAATGGCATGCCTTGCACGGCTGGCTCGCGGGCTACGCCGGCGCGGGCGGCGGCGCGAGCGGGCAGCGGCCGCCGGGCGTGTTCATCGTCGGCGATCCCAAGCAGAGCATCTACCGGTTCCGCCGTGCCGAGCCGCGCGTGTTCGAGGCGGCGGCGGCATTCGTGCGCGACGGCCTCGGCGGGAGCGTCCTCGCCTGCGATCACACGCGCCGCAACGCGCCGCGCGTGATCGAGGCGATCAACGGCGTGTTCGAGGCCGCCGGCGACGTGTTCGAGGGCTTTCGCCGGCACACGACCGAGGTCGGCGCCGTCGCCGCGAGCGAGGTGACGACGCTGGCGCGGATCGACCGCCCACCGCGTCCTGCGTCGCGCCGCAGCGACGACGCGGCACCCTTGGTCTGGCGCGACAGCCTGAGCACGCCGCGGCTGGTCATCGACGAGGTCCTGCGCGAGCGCGAGGCCGCAGCCGTGGCCGACGCGGTCGCCGCGGAAATCGCCGCCGGCACGCGCCCCGAGGCGATCTACGTGCTGTCGCGCAAGCGCCAGTCGCTGCGCCACGTCGCCCTCGCGCTCGAGCGCCGCCACGTCGGCCATGCGGCGGTGGAAGACGCCATGCTCGCCGAGACCACGGAGGCGCAGGACATGATCGCGCTCCTCGACGTGCTGGTCTCGACCGGCCACGACCTTTCGCTCGCCCGTGCGCTACGCAGCCCGCTCTTCGGTGTCTCCGATCTCGACCTGCTCGCGTTGCGCGAGCGCGCGGCCGACGGTGCGAGCTGGTGGCGCGCGTTGTACGAGCTCGCGTCGGCGAGCCCCGCGCTCGAGCGCGCCCGCGATCTGCTCGGCCGCTGGCATGCGCTCGTCGCTGCGCTGCCGCCGCACGACCTGCTCGATCGCATCGTCGTCGAGAGCGACGCCCACGCGCGCTACGCGGCCGCGGTGCCGCCCGAGCAGCGCGCGTTCGCGCTCGATGCGATCGACGCTGTGCTCGCGCAGTCGCTCGCCCTCGATGGTGGCCGCTACGCGACGCCGTATGCGTTCGTGCGGGCGCTGAAGAAGCGCGCCGTGAAGGCGGCGCTGCCGGTTCGCGCGTCGACCGTGCGCCTGCTCACCGTGCACGGCGCGAAGGGGCTCGAGGCCGACACGGTCTTCGTGATGGACACCGAGCCCGAGCGCAACAACCCGCCGACGACGACGCTGCTCGTCGAATGGCCGGTCGACGCCGAGCGGCCGACGCGGTGTGCCTTCGTCTACAACGAGAACCGCTGTCCGCCGTCGCTGCGTGCCGCGCTCGACGCCGAGATGCGTGCGCGCGAGCGCGAGGAGCTGAACGGGCTCTATGTGGCGATGACTCGCGCGAAGCGGCGCCTGGTCTTCAGCGCCACCGAGCCCTATCTGGCCCCGACCGGGCCGACCTGGTGGAGCCGCGTCGGCGCGGTCGCGTCGCCGCCGGCCGCACAGCGACAAGCCGAGCTCGTGTTCGATTCGCCGGAGGTCGACACCGCGGCCGCGCCGGAAGCTGCCGACGTGGTCGTCGCCACGCTCCCGCCATGGCGGGCCACGCCGAGCGACGCCGGGGCGGTGCCCCCGGCCGACGCGCAGGGCGCCACCGCGCGCATCGGCCGGGCGGTCCATCGCGCGCTCGAATGGATCGTGGCCGACGCGGGCATCGATCGCGAGCAGGCCACCGACGCCGCGGCGCGCGAGTTCGGCGCCGATGCTGCGTCGGTGCGCCGCACCGTCCTTGCCCTCGTCGACCATCCCGACGGGGAACGCTTCTACCGCGGCGCACGGATCCGCTGGAGCGGCAACGAGGTCCCGGTGAGCGACGACGGCGAGGTGCTGCGCATCGATCGCCTGGTGCTCGTCGACGAGCCGGGCGGGCCGGTCTGGTGGGTCCTCGACTACAAGCTCAGCCACGCGCCCGAGGAGCTCGCGCCCTACCGGGCGCAGCTGCAGCGCTACCGCGCCGTGATCGCGCGGGCGCAGCCGGGCGAAGCGGTCCGCTCGGCGTTCGTCACCGGCGACGGGCGGGTCGTCGAGGTCGACTGACGGCGCGAAGAGAACCCCGTCACGGCAAGAAGGCGCACTTTCGCCTCCCACCTCGCGCCATCGGCCGAGCGTCGGCTAGGCTCCAATCAGGCAACTCCGCCCCCACGCGATGCCACTCGCTGTCGCCCCTGCCGTCCGTTCCTCGTCGCCGATGCGCGCCTTCGGCCGCTTCACGCTCCAGCGGCTCCTGGGCAAGAGCGACGCGACGATGACCTGGCTCGCGGTCGACAACGCGACCTCGGCCGAGGCGATGCTGTCGATGCCGCGCCTGCCTCCGGTCGGCAACGCCGACCTCGCCCAGTGGCTCTACGCCGCGCGCCGCGCGTCGAAGCTCGACCATCCGAACATCGCCGCGGTCGCCGACTTCGGCGTCCACGAGCATTGGCCGTTCATCGCCGTCGACCGGCGCGCCGGCATCACGCTCGAAGAGTGGCTGGCCCAGCATCCGGTGCCCGGCGTCGACGAATCGACGGGATGGATCGCCAGTCTGCTGCGCGGGCTCGCCTTCGCGCACGAGGCTGGCGTACCGCATCTCGACCTGCAGTTGCACAACATCGTCGTCAACGAGCGCGGCCAGGCCGCCGTGATGGCGTTCGGCGTGGCGCCGGACGGCGCCGCGGACGCAGTCGCGCCGCGCCGCCCGGCCGATAGCCGGGCGATGCCGCTCGAGCCCACCGTGTTGCGCCAGCAGCGCGTCTCGGCCGAGCGCGACGTGCTCGCGTGCGGCATCGTCCTGCATCGCCTGCTGACCGGCGAGCGGGTGCTCGCGAACGCCGACGTCGCGCAGGTGATCGCGGCGATGGCGCCGCACGGGCGTGAGTTCATCCGCCTGCCCTGGACGACACCGCATCCGATCCCCGACCCTCTGCGCGCGATCGCCAATCGCAGCACAACCAGCCAGGCGCGGCTGCGCTACCGTAGCGCGCGGACCTTCCTCGGCGCGCTCGACGGCTGGCGCGAAGCGGCGCAGGACTCGGGCGGGCCGGTGGCGCTGCTCCTCGACCGCTTGCACACCGTCGGCCACCTGCCGGCACTGCCGGGGCTCGTGGCGCGGGTGCAGCGCGTCACCAACCGCGAAAGCCAGCGCACCGACGAGATCGCGCGCTTCCTCCTGCCCGACCTGGCGCTGTCGTTCGAGCTGCTGAAGACGCTCAACTCGGTCCAGGTGCAGGGCACGCAGATCGCCGGCAACGGGCCGGTCCTCACCTTGCGACGCGTCGTCGCGCTGATCGGCGTCGACGGCGTGCGCGCCGCCGCCAACAGCCTGCGCATCTGGCCCGGCCCGCTCGACGGGGAAGGCTCACGTGCGTTGCGCGCCACGATCGACCGGGTGCGCCTGGCCGGTCACATGGCACAGGCGCTGCGGCCGGCCGGCTACGATGCCGAGGTCGTCTACCTCATCGCGGTGCTGCAGAACCTCGGCCGACTGCTGGTCTCCTATCACTTCACCGACGAGGCCGAGCAGATCCGCCAGCTCATGCAGCCGATCCCGGCGAGCCTCGGTGACAGCGGGCCCGCCGCAGCGGAGCAGGCCGGGCTCACCGAAGAGCTCGCGGCGTTCGCGGTGCTCGGCGTCGACATCGAAGCGTTCGGCAGCGCAGCGGCCAGGCAGTGGGGACTCGGCGACGAGATCCTGCACATGATCCGGCGTCTGCCCTCCGAGCCGCCCGTGCGCAAGCCCGATGGCGACGGCGAGCTGCTGCGCATCGTCGCCAGCGCCGCCAACGACGTCGTCGACGCGCTCGAGCTGCCGGCCGCCAAGGTCGCGGCCGCGCTGCAACGCGTGATCTCGCGCTACGCGCGGGTGCTCAAGATCAGCACGCGCATCCTGCACGACGCGGTCCAGGAGGCCAGGGACGCGCTGAAGAGCGTGATGCGACCGCCGCGGACGGCTGCGGAGAGCGCGCTCGCGGCGCTGGACAGCCAGTCGGAGGAAGTCTCGGTGGTGGCGAACGCCGCTCCTGCAGCGCCGGCCTTCGCCGACTCGACCACCGGACCGGCCTGATCCGTCTGCTCGGCGCGATCGTCGCGCCGTCGAACTCAGAACACGAGCAGGATCGCCGAACTCGCAGCCACCGCGAACACCAGGGCCAGCGTCAGCAGCCAACGGCCGGCGGCCTGCGGTCGCTCGGTGTCGCCGGGCAGGAAGGAAGCGGAATCGACGAAGGGAGAGGGCATCGCGTTGTCGTGTGAGCGTCGACGCAATCTAGGCGCTTTCCCGGCGGTCGTGAATCCGTCCGACGAGGGACGCGCAACGGCATCGAGTCCGACAGCGGCGGCGGCCGCGCGGTGCGATGCTCGGCCGCTCAAGCGGAGGAGCACGCGTCATGCCGCGATCGGAAGAAGAGCGATACACGGATCTGCTGCGACACCTGGGTGCGCCGTCGGTGATCGACCCGGACGGTCTCGCCGCGTCGCTGCGCGAGGTCGAGCGCCTCCACTCGATGGGCCACGTCACGCCCGCTCAGTTGCAGGCGGCGCGCCACGCCTACGAAGCGACGGTGGAGCGCGAGCCGAGACAGGGAGCGCCGAGATCGCCCGAGACCCGGGCCGACCAGCGCTGAATCACGCCGGCAGAGAAGTGCGTCGCGCGGCGACAAAGGTGACGAGCCTGACCCCGGCACTGGTCACAACGGTTAGGGCTGCTTCGTTCCCGACCTGACCCGGTTGGCCGTGCTTCCATGCGGGGAGGCCCGTCGCGGTCGATTCTAGGCGGTGGCCTCTGCCTGACCGGCTCGCAAGGTCGCTTCAGGCGCGAACGCCGAGCTCGTCGCCGCCGTATTCCACGCCCAGCGGCTCGACGACGAGCCGTTTGGGGCCGGCTTCCACCGCGCCGGCGACCCAGGCGTCGACGCCGGTCTTGCGCGCGATCGCCGCGGTGCGTTCGGCGTCGGCGCGGTCGACGAAGAGCGCGAAGCCGGCGCCCATGTTGAACGTGCCGTAGGCCTCGCGGTCGTCGAGGCCGGCTTCGGACTGGATGAACGACAGCACCGCCGGCACCTCGGGCAGGGTATCGATCCGGTAGGTGAACGCGTCGCGATGGCGCATCAGTTTGCGCCAGCCGTGGCCGGTGATGTTGACCGCGTAATGGACGCGCACGCCGGCCTTGAACAGCGCCTCGGTGATCGGTGAATAGAGCACCGTCGGCTCGAGCAGCGCTTCACCGTATGACAGCGGTACCGCGCTTGACCGCAAAGGCGTGAGGTAGCCGCGCGGCAACCGCGCCGCGAGCGCGCGCGCGAGGCTGAGTCCGTTGGCGTGGATGCCGCTCGAGGCGAGCAGGACGATGGCATTGCCGGGCCCGAGCCGCTCGCCGAGCGACAGGCGCTCCTTCGGCCGGACGATGCCCGTGCACGCGGCTGCGAGGTCGACGCGGCCGGACTCGACGATGCCGGCGAGGGCCGGCGTCTCGCCGCCGCCCCATGTGATGCCACAGTGATCGCAGGCGCGCTTCCAGCCGGCGACGAGGTGGCGCGAGCGCTCGGCGTCGTCGAACCAGGCCGAGCCGCCGGCGGCCCAATAGGCCTGCACGACGATCGGCGTCGCGCCGACCGTGATGACGTCGTTGACCGCCATCGCGATCGTGTCCTGCGCGACCTTGGCGTAGGCGCTCGCGCCGGTCAGCAATGCCATGTCGTCGGCGACGAGCGCCTTGGAGCCGAGGCACTCGACGATGCTCGCGAGATAGAACGGGCCGACGTCGATGACGTACGCCGACTCGCCGCGCGACGCCTCGACCTCGCTGAAGCCGTGGCCGTCGAGATGGACGGCGGTCGCTGCGGCGGCTCTCTGGGCGGCGATCTTGAGCGGATCGATGCGCTCGTAGTCGACCCCGGACGCGCCGTACGTGAGCGGCGCGGGAACGGTCGGTGAGTTCGAGTCGTCTGTGGCCACGGCAGCTCGGATTATCCCGCAGCGCCGATGCGCCGAGAGGCGACCCGTAGAATCGTCAGGATGTCCTCCATGGTGCTCGCGCGCAAGTACCGGCCGCGCAATTTCGAGACGCTGGTGGGGCAGTCGCACGTCGTCCAGGCGCTCGCCAATGCGCTCACGCAGCAGCGCCTGCACCACGCCTATCTGTTCACCGGCACGCGCGGCGTCGGCAAGACGACGATCTCGCGCATCCTCGCGAAATCGCTCAATTGCACCGGCCCGGACGGGCAGGGCGGCATCACCGCGCATCCCTGCGGCGTGTGTGCGGCGTGTCGCGACATCGACGCCGGCCGCTTCATCGACTATGTCGAGCTCGACGCGGCCTCGAACCGCGGCGTCGACGAGATCACGCGCCTGCTCGACCAGTCGGTCTACAAGCCGGTCGTCGGCCGCTTCAAGGTCTACCTGATCGACGAAGTGCACATGCTGTCGTCGCATGCCTTCAACGCGATGCTGAAGACGCTCGAGGAGCCACCCGAGTACCTGAAGTTCATCCTCGCGACCACCGATCCGCAGAAGGTGCCGCCGACGGTGCTCTCGCGCTGCCTGCAGTTCAATCTCCGGCCGATGGCCGCCGAGACGATCGTCGAGCATCTGACGACGATCCTCGGCAGCGAAGGCGTCGACGCCGAGCCGGTGGCGCTGAAGCTCATCGCCCGCGCCGCGCGCGGCTCGATGCGTGATGCGCAGTCGCTCACCGACCAGGCGATCGCGTACGGCAGCGGCCGGGTCGAGGAAGCGGGCGTGCGCCAGATGCTCGGTGCGGTCGATCGCAGCCACGCGATCCGCGCTGTCGAGGCCGCGGCGGCACGCGACGGCGCCGGCCTGATCGCTGCTGTCGACGGTTTGCGCGAGCTCGGCCTGTCGGCGCCCGGCGCGCTCGAGGAGATGGCCGTGCTGCTCCAGGAGATGGCGGTGGCACAGGCGGTTCCAGAGGCGGTGGACGCAGTCGATGCCGACGGCGAGGTCGTACTGCGCCTCGCCGCGCTGCTGCCGGCCGACGAGACGCAGCTGCTCTACAGCATCGCGCTCGCCGGTCGTGCCGAGCTGGCGCTTGCGCCGGACGAATACAGCGGACTGGTGATGGTGCTGCTGCGCATGCTCGCCTTCGCGCCTGCCGATGGTCGCGACCCGTCACCGTCGGCGCCGCCGACCGCGACCGCACCTGCGCCGCGTGCCGCGACGCGCAGCCCCGTGGCGCCCGTCGAGCCCGTCGCTCAGGCGCGCCCCGAGAGCGAGGCGGCGTCGGCCCGGCCGAGCGCGCCGGTCGAGTCGGCCGAAGCCACGCGCGTCGAAGGCAGCGTCGTCGCCGATCGCTGGACCGCGTTCGTCCGGCGCCTCGCCGACGCGGGCGCGATCTCGGCGATGGTGCGCGAGCTCGCGATGCAGGCGCAGGGCCTGGCGCTCGTCGAGAGCGCGGGCGGGCAGACGTGGTACCTGCGCGTCGAGCGCGAGAACCTGCGCGCGCCGGCGCTGCGCGAACGTCTGCAGTCGGCGGCGAGCCAGCTCGACGGCCACGAGATCCGGCTCGAGATCGAGGCCGGGCCGGTCGACGACACGCCGGCGGTGCGCGACTCGGCCGAGCGCGACCGTCGCCAGGCCGAGGCCGAGCGCGTCATCCACGACGATCCGCTGGTCCAGGCGCTGATGGCGCAGTACAAGACCGCGCGCATCGTTCCGGGCTCGGTCAAGCCGCACTAGGCGGTCTTGGCCCGGGCCACGTTTCACGAAGGAGCACACGACATGATGAAGGGTCAACTTGCCGGCTTGATGAAGCAGGCGCAGGCGATGCAGGACAACCTCAAGAAGGCGCAGGACGAGCTCGCGACGATCGAGGTCGAGGGCCAGTCGGGCGCCGGTCTCGTCAAGGTCACGATGACCTGCAAGCACGCCGTCAAGCGGATCGCGATCGACCCGAGCCTGCTCGTCGAGGACAAGGACATGCTCGAGGACCTGCTCGCGGCGGCGTTCAACGACGGCGTGCGCCGCGCCGAGGAAGTGAGCAACGAGAAGATGGGCAAGCTCGGCGCCGGCATGTCGATGCCGCCCGGGATGAAGCTTCCGTTCTAGGAGTCCATGGCTGCCGAACCGTCGCTGGAGAGCCTGGTCGAGGCGTTGCGGCGCCTTCCCGGCGTCGGCGTCAAGTCGGCGCAGCGCATGGCGTGGCACCTGCTCCAGCACGACCGCGACGGTGCGCGCCGCATCGCCGATGCGCTGCAGACCGCCGTCGTGCGCATCCGCCATTGCGAGCGCTGCCACACCTTCACCGAGGCCGAGGTGTGCAGCATCTGCCTCGACCCCGGGCGCGACGCGCGTCAGCTCGCCGTGGTCGAGACGCCGGCCGACCAGGCAGCGTTCGAACGGACTGGCAGCTATCGCGGCCTCTACTTCGTCCTGATGGGCCGGTTGAGCCCGCTCGACGGCATCGGTCCGTCGGAGATCGGCGCGCGGCAATTGCTCGATCGCGCCACCGACGGCCGCGTTGAGGAGGTGATCCTTGCGACCAACTTCACGGCCGAGGGCGAGGCGACGGCCCACGTGCTGTCGGAAGCGCTGCAGTCGCGTGGCGTGCGCGTCACGCGACTGGCGCGTGGCGTGCCGATCGGCAGCGAGCTCGAGTACGTCGACCTGGGCACGATCGCGCACGCCTTCGTCGACCGGCGCTGAGCGGATCCGCCCGCGTCAGTGTCGGGCGATGAAGGCGGCGATCGCGTTGTTGACGACGTCGGGATGCGTCACCGGGCCCATGTGGCCGAGCCCTTCGCACTCCACGGAGGTGACGTCGGGCAGCGTCTTCACGAGAAGCCGCGCGACGCCCCGCGACGATGCCGGTGACCGCGAGCCGACCATGTAGAGCACCGGCATGTCGAGCGCGCGAAAGGCCGACAGCGGCGTCGGCGCCTCGACCAGCGCGCGCGCCCAGCGAGCGATCGGATTCATCGATGCGGCGATCGGCGCCTGGCGCGCGGCCGGCATCGCGTCGAAGCTTCCCGGACCCATCCAGTAGTCGATGAAGCGCCGCGCCGCGCCCGGCCGGTCGCCGGCGGCGACGAGCGCTGCGGCATCGGCGGCCGCGCGGCGCAGCTCGAGCGACGCGTCCTGCCCCGGAGTGTCTTCCTCGAGCAGCGCGATCAGCGGCGGCTCGTAGAGCACCAGCGTGCGGACCCGCTCGGGCCGCGCCAGCGCGATGAGAAGCGCGACCGCGGCGCCGTACGAGTGGCCGACGAGCACGAACGGCGACGCCGTTGCCGCGAGCACCGGCTCGATGAACGAGGCTTCGTCGCTCAAGGTCGGACCAGTCGCGTCTGGCCAAGGCGGACTCTTGCCGGCACCGATCGAGTCGATCGCGACGACGCGGTGGCTCGGCGACAGCTGTTCCATCAACGTCCGCCATTGCGACGAGGAGCTCGCGTTCGAGTGCAGGCAGACGACGGCCGGACCTTGGCCGGTTTCTCGAACGAACGGCGTGATCGTCGCCACCTGCACCGGACGCCGCGGCGCCGCCCCCTCAGTTGCTCTTGGCGAGGGGCACGGGCTTTTGCGTCGTGGCCGACCTGGCGTGACCGCCTCGCGCAACCGACTTCGCCGCAGTCGAGCCGCTCGCCGCAACCTTCGGGGTGCGCCCGCCGCGCGCCTTGGCGGTCCGCGTCGACGCGGCAGGGGCACCGCCCTTGGCGCTCTTCTGCGCGACGTACACGACGATCGTCTGGCCGGGCGCGAAGCCCGCCTTCGCGCCGACCGAGTTCCATTCCGCCACTTGCGCGGCGCTGACCCGATACCGCTTCGCGACCGACGCGACGCTGTCGCGCTTGCCGGCGCGCAGCGACACCTTGCGCAGCGTCGGACCCTCGGGCGACAGCGTCATCGTGGCGTTGTCGGCGACCGAGCTCGACACGTCGGCGATCCGCGCGCTGCCGCGCGGCACGAGCAGCGTCGAGCCCGACTTGATCAGCATCCGCGCCGGAATGCGGTTGACCTCGCGGAACTGCTCCTCGCTCATGCCGGCGGAGTGCGCCGCCTCGGCCGACTTCATCGTCTTCGGCGCGACCCACGCCGTCCAGGTCGCGAGCGGGCCGCGGTGCAGCGGCAGGTCGCGCACGAATCGGTTGGCGTTGTCGTAGGGCAGCAGCAGCTGCGGCGTGCCGGCCGCGAGGATCACCGGCCGGTTCATCTGCGGGTTCAGGCTCTGGAACTCGTCGATAGGCATGCCGGCGAGCTGGATCGCCAGGCCGACGTCGATGTCGTGCTCGATCGGAACGCTGAGGAAGTACGGGTGGTTCATCAGCTCGGGCAGCTTCAGGCCGAAGCTCGTGGGCCGGGCGATGATGTTCTTCACTGCCTGCAGCTTGGGCACGTAGCCCTGCGTCTCTGCCGGCATGCGCAGGCTCACGTAGTCGGTCGGCAGGCCGGCGCGCTGGTTCTTGGCGATGGCGCGCTGGACGCTGCCTTCGCCCCAGTTGTAGGCCGCCAGCGCAAGGTGCCAGTCGCCGAACATGCCGTAGAGCTTCTTCAGATAGTCGAGGGCGGCGCGGGTCGAGGCAAGGACGTCGCGGCGATCGTCGCGAAAGACGTTCTGCTTGAGCTCGAAGTCGCGGCCCGTCGACGGGATGAACTGCCACATCCCCGAGGCGCGCGCGACCGACATCGCCTGCGGGTTGTAGGCGCTCTCGATGAACGGCAGCAGCGCGAGTTCGGTCGGCATGCCGCGCTTGTCGAGCTCCTCGACGATGTGGAAGAGGTAGCGGCTGCCGCGCTCGGTCATCCGCGCGACGTAGTCGGGCCGGGTCGCGTACCAGCGCTCGCGGTCGCGCACCAGGTCGCTGTCGAGGTCGGGGATCGCGAAGCCTCGGCGCACGCGGTCCCAGAGGTCGACGCGCGCGGTGCGGTCGTCGAGGTCGAGATGGACGCCGGGCCGGAGCGGATCGACGGGCACCGGGGCGGCGACGACGTCGTCGGGCGCGAGTGGGGCCGGCACCTGCGTCGCTGCGGCGATGCTCGCGTCGTCGGCCGTGACCGGCGCGGGCGTCGCGACGACGACGGGGGCCGCCGCGGAGTCGGGGGGCGCGACCGGCGCCGAGGCGCAGCCGGCGAGGAGAAGGACGGGCAGCGCAAGCCTGAGGAGGAAGCGTGCGGCCGTGTCGGGCTGCGTCTCGGGTCGGATCGTCATCGGAATTCGTTCTTCCAGGTTCTGAGGGCCGCCAGGACATCGCTGCCGGCGGCACCGGCGGCGCCGTGGGCGCGGGCGGCGGCGACGACGGTCGGCTCGCCGCAGCGCAGGAAGGGATTGATGCGCCGCTCGAGGTCGATGCTCGACGGCAGCGTCGGCTTGCCGGCGGCGCGCAGGGCGGCGCAGCTCTCGGCGTGGTGCGCGATGTCGGCGTTGGCCGGCTCGACCGCGTGCGCGAAGCGCAGGTTCGACACCGTGTACTCGTGGCCGCAGCAGACGCGCGTCGCGTCGGGAAGCGCTGCGAGCTTGTTGAGCGACGTGTGCATCTGCGCCGCCGTGCCCTCGAAGAGCTTGCCGCAGCCGGCGGAGAACATGGTGTCGCCGCAGAACACGATCGGCTCGCCGGCGCCCGAACGGTTGAAGAAGGCGATGTGGCCGGCGGTGTGCGCGGGCACGTCGATCACCTCGAAGGTGAGGCCGAGCGCTTCGGCGGTGTCGCCCTGTTGCAGTCCGATGCATGGCTGCGGCACGCTCTCGTGCGCCGGGCCGAACACGGACCCCTGCAGACGCGACCGCAGGGCGTCGACGCCGCCGCAATGATCGGCGTGGTGGTGGGTCACTAGAATCGCGGCCAACTGGAGGCGGCGGGCTTCGAGCGCCTCGACAACCGGCCCCGCTTCGCCCGGATCGACGACGATCGCGCGGGCGCCATCGTCGATCATCCAGATGTAGTTGTCGGCGAACGCGGGCAGGGCGGTCAGGTTCATGAGCGAAGGCGCGATTCTACAGTTGCCCCAGTGGCTGCGGACCCCGGCAGGTCAGTACCTGCTCGCCTGGGAACAGCGTCATCTCGATCAAGCAGTGGCAGATCTGTTCGGATTTCACGCTTTGCAGCTCGGCCTGCCTCAGCTCGACGCGCTGGGTGCCAACCGCATGCCGCACCGCTGGCTCGCCGTCGAGTCGCCACGGGACGACGACGAGGCGCTCGCAGTGTCGAGCGAGCCCGGGGTCGACCCGATGTCCGATGACTCCGCGATCGGCGCCGGCGAGCGTGCCTTCGTCGCATCGCCGGCCCTGCGCTGCCACTTCGACGCCTTGCCGTTCGATTCCGCCAGCCTCGACCTGGTCGTCCTGCCGCACACCCTGGAGCTCGCGCGCGATCCGCACCTCACCCTGCGCGAGGTCGAGCGCGTGCTCGTGCCGGAAGGTCGCGCGCTGATCGTCGGCTTCAACCCTGCCAGCCTCTGGGGCGCGCGCCAGCGCCTCGGCCGGCTGCGCCAGAGCCTGCCGTTCGCGTCGCGCGGAGAGCTCTTCCTGCCGCGCGCCGGCGAGTTCATCGGCTACCGGCGCTTGCGCGACTGGCTGCGCCTGCTCAGCTTCGAGGTCGAGGCCGGCCGCTTCGGCTGCTACGTGCCTCCCGTCACCTCGGCCCGTTGGTTCGCGCGCTACGGCTGGATGGAAAAGGCCGGCGAGCACTGGTGGCCGGTGTTCGGCGCGCTCTATTACATCGTCGCCGTGAAGCGTGTGCGCGGCATGCGCCTGGTGGGCCTGGTGAGGAAGGACGCGCGCGTCAAGGCGGCCACCGCACCGGCGCCGGCGGCGGTGGCGCAGCAGACGCGCGGCGCGCCGGCGGTTCAACCCGAATCGCGCCGGACGGGCCGTTTCTGATGTGGACCGCCTACACCGACGGCGCCTGCGCGCCCACCAATCCGGGACCGGCCGGATGGGGCGCGGTGCTGATCGCGCCGGACGGCAGGACCGAGTCGGACCACTTCGGCTTCATCGGTCTGGGCACGAACCAGATCGCCGAGCTCACGGCCGCGATCGAGGGGCTGGCTCTGGTGCCCGTCGGCGCCGAGGTCGAGCTCGTGTCCGACAGCCAGTACGTGCTCAAGGGCCTGACCGAGTGGCGCGCCGGCTGGGAGCGCCGCGGCTTTCGCAACTCGAAGAACGAGCCGGTCGCCAACCTGGCGTTGTGGAAGCGGCTCTTTGCCGCCGCCGACGAGCGGAGCGTGCGCGTGCGATGGGTGCGCGGCCACAACGGCGACCGCTGCAACGAGAAGGCCGACGGCCTCGCCAACAGGGCCCTGATGCTGAAGACGCGCAGCGACGCCTAACGCGTCGTCCGGATTGCGCCGATCAGGCCAGGCTGCGCTCGACCTCGAGGAGCTGGAATCGCGCCAGCGCGAGATTCGTGCGGTGCTTCTCGAGCACCGCGACGAGGACCAGATCGGCATGGCGCTGCAGGGAGCGGATCAGCACGTGGCGGGCGCCGGCCGTGGTGATGACCTCGTCGATCGGATCGTCGAGGCCCATCCTGTGGGCAGCTTCACGATGAGCGCCGAGCACTTGCGCGCACGACGCGGCAGCCAGCTCCATGTCGAGCGATTGGGGATCGCGCGTTTCATGCGCGAGCACCATGCCGCTGGCGGCGTCGACGAGCGCACAGCCGAGCAGCCCGTCGAGCTTGAGCAGGCTCGAGAGCGCCTGACGTCCGCGCGCGGCATCGAGCACGGCGCGACCGGCCGGCGCCGGCGTCGCCACTGTGGTCTCGGCGATCGTCGCGGTGCCGTTCGCCTCTGCGCTGCCGATCTCGCCGACCTTGATCGGGAAGTCCGACGTGCCGAGCATCGGCGAGACGGCGGCCGGATCCCAGCCGGGCTGCAGCTTGGCTTCGTTCCAGATGCCGAGCATCGCGTTCCACACCGACGACGCGCCGGTCATCGGCTCGCTGACGATGTGCACGTGCAGGCGCTCGGGCCAGACCACGGCGCTGACCTTGTTGTTGATCCAGGCGGCGTTCGGTGGCAGCTGGAAGAGCAGGTGCGGGCAGCGCCACGTCGGCAGGCTGGTCGCGTGCTTGAGCGAGGCGAGCAGCGCGTCGATGGCGTGCGGCTGCATCGGCCCGATGATCACCGCCGTCATCTGGCTGCGCTCCATCAGCGCGACCGGGATCTCGGCGTTTTCGGGACCGGGCGCGCGCACGTCGGCGTGGAAGATGCGCAGCGTGTCTTCCTGGCGGCGGACGAGCGTCGTGCGCTCGATCATCGCGATCGTGCGCAAGGTCGTCTGCTCGCGCAGGTGCAGCCGCTCGATCGGCCGGCCGCCGGCATCCGAGAGCGCCTTGACGACCGACGACGCCCAGACGCCGACCGGGTCGAGCAGCGTGATCATCGACGTCGCCGTCTCGAGGTCGGCGCGGGTCGACGCGAAATGCTCGCGGATCGCCTGCGCCGGCGAGCCGGTGACGACGAGATCGCTGGTGTGGCGATCGATGATCTGGCCGCGGTCGTTGACCTCGGTCGCGATGCTTTCCATGATCGCCGTGGCCGCGAACTCCTGCGAGCTGCCGACCTCGGTCTCCTGGAAATCCGTCGGCTTGGACTTGCCGTCGCGGGTGGATCTCAGATCTCCGAAGAGCGATGTCAGCATGGAAGCTCCTGATGGCGGACAGAACCGGCTCGAGCCCCGATCCCGCACGCCCGAGTCTAGGCGTCACGCTCCCGTACGTTTGGTTACATCGACACGCGGCGTGACGCGCCCGATGGCCGGTGCCTCGCCTCAGAGGTGCTGCAAGCGGCCGCGGCCGACGATCGACGCGCGCGGCGCCGCCTTGCCGCTGTGAAGCACGTCGCCGCTGCCCGCGATCGAGACGCTGAATGCGCTATCGGCGTGGACCGTCGCCGTGCCGCTGCCAACGACGCTCGCCGAGACGTCGCCGGCGACGAGCCTTCCTGCATCGCAGCGGCCGCTGCCGGCGATGTTCACCGAGAGCTTGCCGGCGCGGCAGTCGGCGACGAAGCGACCGCTGCCGCCGATCGAGACGTCGAGCTCGCCGACGTCGAGCGACGGCAGGCGGATCTCGCCCGAGCCGCCGATCGCCGCGGCGAGCTTCGCCGGCTTGAGGCCCGTGCCGGCGATGCTGCCCGAGCTGCCGAGGGCGATCGCCTCCAGCCGGACGACGTCGACGGTGATCACGATCGGCGTCTTCGGCTCGATCCGGACGCCGGGCGCGACATCGATCTCGAGCGTGCGATCCGATCCGTGGCTGCGCATGCGCGTGACGACGAACGGCATCAGGTTGTCGTCGGCGACGACGGCGATGCCTTCGTGGCTGCCGCTGCGCAGGATCACCACGAACGACGCGCCCAGAGACACCACGGTGAAGGCGCCGACGTCGCGGTGCTGCGTCGCGGCGACACCGGAGCCTTGCACCGGATCCTGTGCGGCCATCACCACGCGGGCGCAGGCCAGGGATGCGAGGACCATAAGGGTGAAAGTGACGCGGCGAGGAGAGATCATCGAAAGACTCGGGCGAGAGAGACGAAGACGCCATCGTCCGCCGCGCGTGTCTCTCCGGCCAGCGGGATGCCATGGCCTGCGGAACCGAGCGTCCGGCGATGCGTCCGATACGACGAACCGTCGCCGGCCGCTCAGCTCTCGCGAGCCGAGCCCGCGCGGAGGAAGCGGCTCGGCGTCGCGCCGACCGATCGGCGCACCATCGCCGCGAACGCGCTCGGGCTGGCGTAGCCGAGCTCGGCGGCAATGCTTGCCATCGGCACGTTGCGCGCCGCCAGCGGCACGGCGCGCGCGAGCAGGACCTGCTGGCGCCACTGCACGAACGACGTGCCGAGCTCGCTGCGAAACAGGCGCGTCATCGTGCGCGCGCTGGCGCCGGTGTCCTCGGCCCACGCGGCCAGTGTCGGATGCCGCGACGGATCCTCGATGACCGCGGCGCAGAGGCGGCGCAGGCGCTTCTCGCTCGGCAGGTCGACGCCGAGGCGCACCGGTGCGGCGCGGCGCAGCTCGTCGAGCAGCAGTCCCGCGATGCGGCCTTCGCGGGCGAGGGCGTCGCGAGCGAGCAACTCACCGGCGCCGTCGGGACGCGCATCGAGCTCGAGGGAGAGCGCGAGCAGCAGCGGCGACACCTCGAGCACGCGGCACTGGCGCCAGCCCGCGCCGGCAGAGGCCGACGGCTCGGGTCCGCACCGGCCGCGCGCCTGGTGGAGATAGAGCGTCAGCAGCTCGGCGTCCTCGATCACGGTGACGGCATGCTCGACGCTTGGCGGGATCCAGACCGCGCGCGACGGCGGCACGATGTAGCTCGCGTCGGGCGAGGTGACGCGGACCACGCCGGTCGCCGACAGCGCGACCTGGCCCCAGGGATGCGAGTGCGGCACGACGCGCGTGTCGGCACGCAGTCGCTGCTGCTTGGAGCGCACGGTGCGGCGAGCGGTCGGCATGAACAGATCGGGGGTCAACGGACCGATCGCAGGGGCGCGGCGGAGCTCGGAAGGCATTGGCGCGATCTCGACAGAAGTTGACGCCCTATCGGCAACGCGACGGAGCGTCCGAGTTTACGATGAGGCCTGTTCCTTCGCGGCTTGCCCGCCGCTCGACCGCATGACCGCCACCGTCGCCCTCTCGCCGCCGCCTGCCGCGCGGACCGATGCCAAGGTCATGGGCCTGGTCGGCCTCGCGCACTGCATCAGCCACTTCAGTCAGCTGCTCCTGCCGCCGCTCTTCTTCCTGCTGAAGGACGATTTCCAGGTGAGCTTCGCCGAGCTCGGCTTCGTGCTCACGGTCTTCTTCGTCGTCTCCTGCGCGGTGCAGGCGCTCTCGGGCTTCGTCGTCGACCGCGTCGGCCCGCGCCCGGTGCTGTTCGGCGGGCTCGCGCTCCTCGCGGTCGCCGCCTTCGGCTACGCCGCCAGCACGAGCTACGCGATGCTGTTCGTGTTCGCCGTCGTCGCCGGCATCGGCAATGGCGTCTTCCATCCGGTCGACTACACGCTCCTCAACCGCAAGATCCGCGCGTCGCGGCTCGGCCACGCGTTCGCGGTGCACGGCATCACCGGCAGCCTCGGCTGGGCGCTGGCGCCGGCGATGATGGTCACGGTCGCGCTCGCGTCGTCGTGGCGCGTCGCGCTCGCGTCGGCCGGAGCGCTGATCGTCGCGGTGATCGCCGTCCTCTGGTTCGGCCGCTCGCACCTCACGGTCGACATGACGAGCGCCGTCGCCGGCAAGCAGGACGCCGCCAAGCCCGCGCCCAGCGCCGGCAACTTCGGCTTCCTCGCCATCCCCGCCGTGTGGATGTGCTTCGGTTTCTTCTTCCTCTACGCCGTCGTCATCAGCGGCATCCAGACTTTCGCGCCGGAGGCCGCGCGCCAGCTTCACGACGTGCCGCTGGCGTGGGCCGCGATGTGCCTGACCTTCTACATGGTCGCGAGCGCCTGCGGCATGGTGCTCGGCGGCTTCCTCGCGACCGATCCGACGCGCTGCGAGAAGATCGTCGGCGCCGGCTTCAGCATCGCCGCGGTCATCGCGCTCGTGATCGGCTTCGGTCCGGTGCCGCCGCTGGCGGTGCCGGTGCTGTTCGCGCTGATGGGCGTCGCCTCTGGCATCGCCGGTCCGTCGCGCGACCTGATCGTCAAGCGCGCGGCGCCACCGAATGCGACCGGCCGGGTCTATGGCGTCGTCTACTCGGGGCTCGACATCGGCCAGGCGTTCGCGCCGCTGGTCTTCGGCCCGCTGATGGACATGCACCGCCCGTCCGACGTCTGGCTCGGCATCGCGATCGCGCAGGCGTTCCTGATCACGACGGCGTTCAACGTGCATCGCGCGCGTCGCACCGCGCTGTCGCCGGCCACGGCCTAGTGCCTGTCAGCAGGCCCTTCGCTCAGACAACCGTCCGGTGCCTCGCGATGCAGGTCGCGAGCACCTCGTCCTCCGGGCGCTTCCACCAGTCCTGGGTCGAGAAGATCTCGACCTCGCTGTAGCCCGAAAAGCCCGCGGCCTCGACCCAGCCGCGGATGCGCGGGATCTCGATCACGCCGTCGCCCATCATGCCGCGATCGTTGAGAAGGTCCTTGGTCGGCACGAGCCAGTCGCAGACGTGAAAGGCGTGCAGCCGGTCGCGGCCGGCGCGCGCGATCTGCGCTTCGAGCTTCGGGTCCCACCACACGTGGTACACGTCGACGGCGACGCCGAGCGGCGCGAGCTCCGTGGACGACGATGCCGATGACGACGCGGGCCGCGGATCGATCGCATCGCACAGGTCGAGCGCCTGCTCGATCGTGTTGACGCACGCGCGGTCGGCCGCGTACATGGGATGGAGCGGCTCGATCGCGAGCGGCATGCCGACGTTCTTCGCGTGGTCGAGCGTGGCGGCGATGCCGTCGTGGACGTCGCGTCGCGCCGCGAACAGGTCGGTCGATTGCGGCGCTCCGGCGAGCGCGCCGGGCAGGCTGCCGACGACCAGGACGAGGCAGGTCGCATCGAGCGTCTTCGCCTCGTCGACGGCGCGGCGGTTGTCGTCGAGGGCGAGGCGGCGGCCGGCCGCGTCCATCGCCGGGAACATGCCGCCGCGGCAGTAGCCCGACAGTTCAAGGCCGTGCTCGCGCACGAGCGCGGCGGTGCGATCGAGGCCGATCGCCGCCACCTGATCGCGCCAGGGCGAGATCGCGCGGATGCCGTGGCGCGCACAGGCGTCGAGGATGCGGTCGAGAGGCCCGGCGCCGCGCAGCGTCGCGGTGTTGATCGAGAGCCAGCGGTGATCGGCGGAGAAGTCGCGCACGGCTTCTTGCTCAGCC
>JBBRZP010000038.1:0-24842 GCA_038236565.1 Burkholderiales bacterium
GCCGCGCCGGTGATCCAGGTGACGCCGCTGATGGGCTCGAACCTGATCATCATCGTCTTCGCCGTGGTCGTGATCGGCGGCATGGGCTCGATCCTCGGCTCGATCCTGACCGGTCTCGCGCTCGGCCTCATC
This sequence comes from Burkholderiales bacterium, assembly GCA_038236565.1. Lineage (GTDB taxonomy): Bacteria > Pseudomonadota > Gammaproteobacteria > Burkholderiales > Burkholderiaceae_C > Schlegelella_A. The sequence goes on from JBBRZP010000038.1 coordinate 133, forward strand.
GAGGGGCTGACGAAGGTGTTCTACCCGGAGGCGTCGAACATCGTCGTCTTCGTGATCATGGCGATCGTGCTGATGATCCGGCCGGCCGGCCTGTTCGGCAAGGAGGCGTGATGGTGAGCGCGGACAAGGGCGCCCGGCTGTCCCGGATCGGGCTGTGGATCGGCCTGGCGCTCCTGCTGGCGGCGCCGTTCCTCGGCGTCTATCCGGTGTTCGTCATGAAGGCCCTCTGCTTCGCGATCTTCGCCTGCGCCTTCAACCTGCTGCTCGGCTTCACCGGGCTGCTCTCGTTCGGCCACGCCGCGTTCCTCGGCGCGGCGGCCTACATCACCGGCTGGCTCGTCAAGTCGATGGAGCTGCCGGCCATCGTCGGCGTGCTCGGCGGCGCCGCGTTCGCCGGCGTCCTCGGCCTGGCGGTCGGTCTGATCGCGATCCGCCGCCAGGGCATCTACTTCGCCATGATCACGCTGGCGATGGCGCAGATGATCTATTTCGTCTGGCTGCAGGCGCCGTTCACGCATGGCGAGGACGGCCTGCAGGGCGTGCCGCGCGGCTCGCTGTTCGGCATCTTCTCGGGCCAGAACGATCTGGCGATGTACTACACGGTGCTCGCCGTCTTCGTCGCCGTCTTCCTCTTCATCATGCGGATCGTCCGCTCGCCCTTTGGCCAAGTGCTGAAGGCGATCCGCGAGAACGAGCCGCGCGCCGTCTCGCTCGGCTACGACGTCGACCGCTACAAGCTCCTGGCGTTCGTCCTGTCGGCGACGATCGCCGGACTCGGCGGCTCGCTGAAGACGCTCGTCCTCGGCTTCGCGACGCTGTCGGACGCGCACTGGTCGCTTTCGGGAGAGGTGATCCTGATGTCCTTGCTCGGCGGCCTCGGCACCTTCGCCGGCCCGGTCATCGGCGCGTTCACGATCATCGGCCTGCAGGACTATCTGGCAGACCGCGCCGGCTCGTACGTCACGGTCATCATCGGCGTGATCTTCGTCCTTTGCGTCGTCGCCTTCCGCCGCGGCTTCGTCGGCGAGCTGCAGGCGTGGTTGAACCGGCGCGCGAACTACACTGAGCCCGGAACACGCAACGAGGACCCGGGGACATGAGCAAGCGGATGACGAAGGGAGATCTGGAGGCGCAGCGCACGCTGGGTGCGCTCAATCCCGTGGGGCACGCGATCCTCGCCTTCGCGAGCGACGGCGTCGCCGCTGACGCGAAGAAGGCGCTCCTGGGCGCCGGCTTCGCCGAGGCCGACGTCCTCGGCCACACCTCGGGCGAGCTCTTCCCCGACCTCGACACGATGATGCGGAACGCGAGCAGCGTGGCTGGCTTCGGCTACGAGATCACGCTGATGCGCCGCTACATGACGCTGGCGAGCGAAGGCTGCGGCTGGCTCGTCGTCTATTCGCCCGACGAGGAGCAGGTCAAGAAGGTCGCCGCGGTCGCCAAGCAGCTGGATGCCAGGTCGGCGGTGCACTACGGCCGCTTCGCGAGCGAAGACCTGATCTGATTTGCGCCCGACTCAGGGCTTGAGGCCGAAGCGCTCGATCAGCAGCGCCTTGACGGCGACGTGGACGGCCCCGCTCGCGGCGGCGTTGTAGCCGGCGACGAGGCCTTTCGTGACGCAGCGATCGGCATCGTCGAGCTCGCGTCCGGTGTCGACGTTGACGATGACGCCCGGGCTCGTCTCCGTCATGTTGCAGCGCGCCGCCGACTCGACGCCGGGGATGCGCGTCAGGTCCGGGTTGCCGACGGCATCGAAGGCATGGTGGGCATCGGCGTAGACCGTGATCGCCGCGTCGGCGCCGTCGCCGCGCAGACGTTCGACGTAGCGCCGGCACGCGCCCGCGTCGGTGAGCACGTCGGCCGCGCCGATGAAGACGCGGAGCGGGCCGGGTTCTGTCCGGGTGTCGTCGATCAGCTGCACGTTGCAGTCGGGATAGAGCGCGATGTAGGCGGCGAAGCGCAGTCCCGGCGTGCCGAGCGCCGAGGCGAAGCGCGTCTGCGCAGCCGCCAGCACCGTCCTGCCGCCAGACGAGAAGCCCATCACGGCGATGCGCGCCGGATCGATGCGCGGATGGCGCGCCAGCAAGGCCAGCGCGCGCTCGGCGTCGACGACGCGCGCGGCGCCGCCGATCCGGAACGGCATCGACCCGAGGCTCGACGATGTCGCGATGCCGCCGCGACCGCTGAAGCTGTCGAGCGTCAGCACGGCGATGCCGGCCGCGTTCAACTCCTCCATCCAGCCGGCCTGGCTCGCGAGCGCGCCGGCGTCGCCGTGCAGCAGGAGCACGGCAGGCACCTTGACCGCCGTGCTGTAGGGCAGGCGCAGTTCGCCGGCGATCGTCGCGGTCGGTGCCGACGCCGTCTCGCCGCGCAGCAGCTGCGGCAACGTCGGGGTCAGCGTTTCCAGCGCATGGACCTCGATGCGAAAGGTCGGCGGAGCCGCGACCGCGCCGCCGCTCAGCAGCCACGACGCCGCCGCGACGACCGCACCGACGAAGGCGCGACGCGCCGGCCGACGGCGCGTCACCTCACGCGCCCTCGCCGAACAGGCCGGCGCTCGACTTCGGCGGCGCGACGCCGAGATGGCGGTAGGCCGCGAGCGTCGCGACCCGGCCACGCGGCGTGCGCTGCAGGAAGCCCTGCTGGATCAGGAACGGCTCGATCACGTCCTCGATCGTGTCGCGCTCCTCGCCGATCGCGGCGGCGACGTTATCGAGGCCGACCGGGCCGCCGTCGAAGCGGTGGATCACGGCTTCGAGGAGCTTCCTGTCCATGACGTCGAGGCCGTGCAGGTCGACGTCGAGCATCGCCAGCGCCTTGTCGGCGAGCGGCTTGGTGATGCGGCCGTCGCCCTTCATGTCGGCGTAGTCGCGCACGCGGCGCAGCAGCCGGTTGGCGATGCGGGGGGTGCCGCGCGAGCGGCGCGCGATCTCGAAGCCGCCCTCGCCGTCGATCGGCACGTCGAGCAGGCCGGCCGAGCGGCGGACGATCTTCGCCAGCTCCTCGGCCGTGTAGAACTCGAGCCGCGCGACGATGCCGAAGCGGTCGCGCAGCGGGTTGGTGAGCATGCCGGCGCGCGTCGTCGCGCCGATCAGCGTGAACGGCTGCAGCTCGAGCTTGATCGAGCGCGCCGCCGGGCCGTCGCCGATCATGATGTCGATCTGGTAATCCTCGAGCGCCGGATAGAGGATCTCCTCGACGATCGGCGAGAGGCGGTGGATCTCGTCGATGAAGAGGACGTCGTTCTTCTCGAGGTTGGTCAGGATCGCGGCGAGATCCTTCGGCTTCTCGAGCACCGGGCCCGAGGTCGAGCGCAGGTTGACGCCGAGCTCGGCCGCGATGATGTGCGAGAGCGTCGTCTTGCCGAGGCCCGGCGGGCCGAACAGGAGCACGTGGTCCATCGCCTCGCCGCGCATCCGCGCCGCGCCGATGAAGATCTCGAGCTGCTCGCGCGCCTTCGCCTGCCCGACGTATTCGGCGAGCCCTTTCGGGCGCAGCGCCCGCTCGATCGCTTCCTCGTTCGGCGAGCCGGCGCCGCCGCTCACGACCCGCACGGCCGTGCCCGCGGGCGTCCCGCGTGCCGCCTGCGGGCCCGGCGCGAACTCGTCGGTCTGGATGCTCATGCGCCGATTATGGTCACCGCGCCGGGCCGCCAGAGGCCGCGCGCTAGACTCGTTCGCATGAATTCCGCACTGCGCCACGCGCTCGCCGCGCTCCTCGTCGCCGTCTCGCTGCCCGCGCTCGCGCACGGCGCGAAGGCCGGCGCCATCGCCATCGCCCATCCGTTCGCGACGCCGACGATTCCGGGCTCGACCACCGGTGCGGCCTACGTCACCGCGCTCGAGAACAACGGCACCGTCGCCGACAAGCTGGTGCGCGCGAGCACGCCGACGGCGGCGCGCGTCGAGATCCACACCATGAGCGTCGACGCGCAAGGCGTGATGCGCATGCGCGAGATCGACGGCATCGCCCTGGCCCCGAAGGCCAAGGTGCAGATGAAGCCGGGGGCCGGCATGCACCTGATGCTGATCGGCCTGAAGGAGCCGCTGAAGGAGGGCACGAGCTTTCCGATGACGCTGCAGTTCGAGCACGCCGGCAGCGTCGAGGTGATGGTCGTCGTGCAGTCCAAGGCGCAGGACGCCGCGCCGATGCACATGCATTGACCGGCGGCGCGTGCGCCGTGGGCCGCGCTATTTCGCGAGCGCGCGCAGCGCGAGCTTGATGCCCGCCGAGACCTCGACGTCGGCCGGCAGCGTCTTCAGCGTCGCCGTCGCCTCGCGGTCGCTGTAGCCGAGGGCGATCAGCGCCTGAAGGATGTCTGCCTGCGCGCTCGAGGTCACGCTCGCCGGCGTCGTGACCGCATCGCCGAGCTTGCCCTTGAGCTCGAGCAACAGCCGCTCGGCCGTCTTCTTGCCGATGCCCGGCACCTTGATCAGGCGCCCGCTCTCCTGCAGGCCGACGGCACGCGCCAGCTCCTCGACCGAGAGGCCCGAGAGGATCGACAGCGCCGTGCGCGGGCCGACGCCCGAAATCTTCACGAGCAGGCGAAAGGTCGCGCGCTCCTCGTGGGTGAGGAAGCCGAACAGCACCTGCGCGTCCTCGCGCACGACGAAGTGGGTGAGCAGCGTGACGCGCTCGCCGAGCGCGGGCAGGTTGTAGAAGCTGCTCATCGGCACGTCGACCTCATAGCCGACGCCGCCGACGTCGAGGAGCACTTGCGGCGGAGTCTTCTCCGCGAGGGTCCCGACGAGTCGTCCGATCATGGCCATGATTATCGCGGGCGCGCCGCGACGGCCGATTGGCGACAATGCGTGGTGATCCTCCGCCACGCCTTCATTCCGTCCGACAACGCCCGCCTCGCCAACCTCGCGGGCAGCCTCGACGAGCACCTCAAGACGATCGCCGCGGCCTTCGAGGTCAAGATCCAGCGCCGCAACGAGTCGTTCCGGGTCGAGGGCGCCAAGGGCCACGCCGAGCGCGCGGTCGTCCTGCTGCAGCAGCTCTACGGCCGCGCCGCGCGGCCGATCGGCGCCGAGGAAGTCGAACTCGCGATCCTCGAGTCGATGAGCGACGACGGCGGACGCGGCGATCCGTCGGCCTCGCGACACGCCAGCGCGGCCGCGCCTGCCGATCCTGCCGGCGCAGTCGCCGACGCGGGCCCCGACCTGCGCCTGCGCACGCGCCGCCCCGATCTCGTCGGCCGCACGCCGAACCAGATCGCGTATCTGAAGAACATCCTCGCGCACGACATCAGCTTCGGCATCGGCCCGGCCGGCACCGGCAAGACCTACCTCGCCGTCGCCTGCGCCGTCGATGCGCTCGAGCGCAACGCCGTCCAGCGCGTGATCCTGACGCGGCCCGCGGTCGAGGCCGGCGAGCGTCTCGGCTTCCTGCCGGGCGACCTGGCGCAGAAGGTCGACCCGTACCTGCGCCCGCTCTACGACGCGCTCTACGAGCTGATGGGCCTGGAACGCGTCGGCAAGGCGTTCGAGAAAGGCACGCTCGAGGTCGCGCCGCTCGCCTGCATGCGCGGCCGCTCGCTCAACCATGCCTTCGTCATCCTCGACGAGTCGCAGAACACGACGACCGAGCAGATGAAGATGTTCCTGACGCGGATCGGCTTCGGCGCCAAGGCCGTCGTCACCGGCGACACGAGCCAGATCGACCTGCCCAAGGGCACGGTCTCGGGCCTGGTCGACGCCGAGCGCGTGCTGCGCGACGTGAAAGGGATCGCGACGACGCGCTTCACCTCGGCCGACGTCGTCCGCCATCCGCTCGTCGCGCGCATCGTCGAGGCCTATGACGCGGCCGGCCAAGAGCGCGGCTGAGCCTTCGGCTTCGTTGCGGCGCCGGCCGGCGCTGCGCCTCTCGCTCCAGTTCGCCGACGCGCGCCATCGCGGCGTCGTCGCTCGCGCCGAGGTCGCCCGCTGGATCCGCGCCGCGCTCGCGCAGCCCGCCGAGATCACGGTGCGGATCGTCGACCGCGACGAGGGCCTGGCCCTCAACCGCGAATACCGCGGCCAGGATCACGCGACCAACGTGCTGACCTTTCCCTACGCGACCGAGCCGCTCCTGAGCGCCGACCTCGTACTGTGCGGGCCGGTGGTCGAGGACGAGGCGACGTCGATGGGCGTTTCGCTGACCGCGCACTACGCGCACCTGCTGGTCCACGGCACGCTGCACGCGCAGGGCTTCGACCACGAGCGTGCCGTGGAGGCGAAACGGATGGAAGCGCGCGAGACCGGGATCCTCGCCGGGCTCGGATACGCCGACCCCTACTTGACGATGCGCCAGCGCCGGCCGCAGCATCGCGCCCGGGACCGGTCACGACTCGACAGGGAGGGCGGGATGAGGAAGATCTCCGATGCGGCGCTGAAGCGGGCGATCGTGGCCGTCGAGGCCGAGCGGCTGAAGCATCCCGTGGACCTGCGTGTCGACCGGGCGCAGCAGGCGCTGCTCCAGAGCGGTCGCCGGGCCTCCGAGAAGATGATGTCGGCCTTCTTGCGCCAGGCGGGCATGGACGTGAAGGAGCTCGAGGCGGCGCACGCGAAGCGCACGGAGGCGCTCGAGCGCATCGTCGCGCAGCAGAAGGCCGACGCGGTCCGTCTCGCGAGCGGGCGCAAGGACACGATCCACTCGAGCATCGTCGCGCAGAGCACCGCGCTGCGACAGCTCTCGGCCCTCGGCGATTTCTTTCCGCTCCCGTCGTTCAGCCTCGACAAGCCCTTCCTGATCTGGACGACGCCGCTGTCGGAACTCTCCGAAGCCACTGTCGCCTCGTTCGGAAGCCGCGCGAAATTGAGGTTCAAGACGTCGAAGCGACGTGGCATGCAGAAGGTCGGCTTCTATTTCGCGTGGACCAACACGTCGAGCAGCTATGCCGTCATCAACGCCACGACCTTCCTGTCGGCGAGCGGGCACCTGAAGGCGCACGCGCCGTGGACCTTCGGCGTCAACACCAGCGAAGTCGAGGCCTCCGCGCTCTTCGGGCTGTGGCTCGGCTGGCCGAACAACGTGACGTCGACCGCGTACGCGACCGAGAGCCTCGGCTCGGCGCGCGCGCTCGGCAGCACGACGACGGGCGGCGACACGACGGGCAGCTCGATCTCGGCGGGCGTGAGCCTCGGCAAGAGCATGTTCGCCGTGCCGCCCGGCCAGGTCGTGGTATTCGAGGTCGCACTCGCCATCGACTACGACAACGACGACGGCGACATCGACGCCGACTTCGAGACCGGCAACTTCCGCATCGCCTGCCCGGTCGTCGTCGTCTCGCTCCTGAACGCGCAGGCCGGCCTGATGGCCTGAGGCTGACGACGAAGCGTCAGATGCGCTTCGGCGCCGGCCGCGCCGCAGGTCGGCCGACGGCCGCGGCGCCTGCGCATCCGACAGCCCGATCGCCGCAACCGGGAGCCGGCCGAGCAGCACCCACTCGCGGCGCGTCACGCAAGAGGAACGCGCGCTGGGGTAAGTACCGACGACGATTGCTTTCAATCCTTGTCACTGTGGGCAGCAAGATCGCGAAAGCCACCGCCGACAACGAAGACCGCCGTGCCCGCAACGTTCGACTCCGCCGAAGCCGCCGCGCGCCGCGAGCTCGCCGCCTGCTATCGCCTGTTCGACGCGCTCGGCTGGGCCGAAGGCATCTTCAACCACGTCACGGTGCGCGTTCCATCGTCTGGCAGCGGCCCGCACTACCTCATCAATCCGTTCGGCCTGCACTACGCCGAGGTGTCGGCGGCGAACCTGGTCAAGATCGACGTCGACGGCAGCGACGTCGGGCAGAGCGGCCACGCGGTAAACCGCGCCGGCTTCGTCATCCACGGCGCCATTCACGAGGCCCGCGACGATGCGCATTGCGTCATACATGTGCACACGACGGCCGGCTGCGCCGTCGCCTGCAAGGAAGAGGGTCTGCGCCACGACAATTTCTACAGCGCGATGATGTGGGGCGACGTCGGATATCACGACTACGAAGGCGTGACGACGAACCTCGACGAGCGGCCGCGCCTCGTCGCCGCGCTCGGCGCGCGCTCGCACCTCGTCCTGCGCAACCACGGCCTGCTCGTCGTCGGCCGAACCTTGCCCGAGGCGTTCCAGCGTCTGTGGACCTTGCAGCGCGCCTGCGAGATCCAGCTCGCCAGCGACGCCGGACGCGGCCCGAATCGCGCGATCGACGCCGGCGTCCTCGACCGCGTGCCGGCCACGCGGCTGAAGATGGCAACCACCCACGGCGCAGACGTCGGGACGCTCCTCTTCGATGCGATGGTCCGGCGCCACGGCATCGACTTCGAGCGCGCCGCCTGACGCCGCCCGCATGCGCCCCATCAACCCAGAGCAAGGAGACGACATGGACAACATCAGCACCCCGCACGCCGGCTTCGACGTCGTGCGACTCGGCGGCAACATCGGCGCCGAGATCCGCGGCCTCGACCTGCGCCACGCGCTGGCCGACGACACCTTCGAAGCGCTCGAGGCCGCGTTCGTCCGCCACGAGGTCCTCGTGTTTCGCGACCAGGACATCAGCCTCGACGAGCAGATCGCCTTCGCCAGCCGCTTCGGCGAGCTCTCGATCCATCCCTTCAGCCCGAACCTCGACGACAAGCGCGAGGTCATCATCCTCGACTATTCGGCCGACAACCCGCCCGCGCTCACCGATCAGTGGCATGCCGACGAGACCTTTCGCGCGGCACCGCCGGCGATGACGATGCTGCGAGCCAACATCGTTCCCGAGTACGGCGGCGATACCCTGTTCGCCAGCATGACGTCGGCCTACACCGGCCTGTCGGAGCGGATGAAGCAGTACATCCACGGCCTCGACGCCATCCACGACTTCAAGCCGTGGCGGCCGCTCTTCACGAGTTCGGAGGCGCATCAGGCCAAACTGCGCGAGCTCGAGCGCGCCTTCCCCAACCCGGCCCATCCGGTGGTGCGCGTGCACCCGATCAGCGGTCGCCGTGTGATCAACGTCAACGCGCAGTTCACGACCAGGATCAAGGGCCTCGGCGCCGAGGAGAGCGAGACGATCCTCAGGTTCCTCTACGACCGCGCCAAGGTGCCCGAATTCCAGCTGCGCGTGAAGTGGCAGCCTCACACGGTCGTGATGTGGGACAACCGCTCGGTCCATCACTACGCGCCGCACGACTACTACCCGCAGCGCCGCAGCATGAGCCGCGTCACCGTCGCCGGGGATCTGGTGCGCGGCGTGACCGGGGCCTACACGCCCGAGGAAGGCGTGGCGCCCCTGCCCGACGGCCATCACGTGCCGCAGGCGGCGCGGGGCAAGCGACCCACGCGCGAGTTCGAGCGCGGCCTGGTGACGACGGAGGCGGCATGAGCCTGCGCATCACGCGCCGCTGCCTGATCGCGGCCAGTCCCGCGGTGCTCGCGCTCGGGTTCGCCGGCCAGGGGCGCCCTGCGCTCGCCCAGGCCGGCGCCTACCCCGACCGACTGATCAAGGTCATCGTGCCGTATCCGCCCGCTGCGCTGACCGACGCGCTCGGCCGGCTCTTCGCCGAGAACCTGCGGGTCGCGCTCGGACAGCCGGTGGTGGTCGAGAACCGCGCCGGCGCCGGCACGCTGCTCGGCGCCTCGGTCGTCGCGAAGGGACCGGCGGACGGCTACCAGCTGCTGATCGCCACGAGCACGACGCTGGCGATCTCGCCGGCGATGTTCGCCTCGCCACCGGCGCTGCCGACCGATTTCACCGGCGTCGCGATGATCGGCAGCGTGAGCCTGCTCCTCGTCACCCGGCCCGACCTCAAGGTGGCGGGATTGCCCGAGCTGGTCGCGTTGATCCGCCGCGAGCCCGGCCGCTACACGTTCGGCTCGCCAGGCAACGGCACCATGCACCAGCTCATCGTCGAGATGATCAAGGTGCAGGAGAAGCTGGACGTGACCCACATTCCCTACCAGGGCAGCTCGGCGGCGCTCGGCGACCTCATCAGCGGCCGCATCGACTTCATGTTCCTCGACGTCGTCGCCGCACTGCCGCAGATCAAGGCCGGCAAGCTCAGCGCCATCGCCGTGTCCGCGGCGCAGCGGCTGCCGGCGCTGCCGAGCCTGCCGACGGTGCAGGAGGTCTATCCGGCGATCGACGTGCAGGCGTGGCAGTCGGTCGTCGCCCCGAAGGGCACGCCCGACGCCGTGGTCCAAAAACTCAACGCCGAGACCAACCGCCAGCTCAACGATCCCGAGGTGCGGAAGACCCTGCAGGCGATCGGGGTCATGGCCAATCCGATGTCGACCGCGGCGCTCAACGAATTGATCGCGCGCGATGCCCGGCGCTTCGGCGATCTCGTGCGCAGCCTGGGGCTGAAGGCGACCTGAGCGTGCTGCGTCCGCCGGCCGCCGGCGAGCGTGCCCAGCACCGGGATCATCATCACCGACATGCTGCGCTGCACGCGCAAGGCTTCGACCCCGAGCGCGTCGCGGGGGCGAAGCGCCTGGGAAGCTCGCGAGACCGAGAGCCTCGCCCGGCCCGGCTTCGCCACCCGTGATCGTCGATGCGAGAGCTCCGGTCGCAGCAGCCGGTGCTCAAGGGGGCGCAGGCAGCCCCGGCGCCCATCGTGCACCCCGGTTCTCCAGGATCGATGTGACGGCGGTCGCGACCGCTCGGCGCATCGCTGAGATAGGGAAAGGTCGTGCGATAGGGCACATCGTTGACGTTGACGCCGTCGCCGAGGCGGTTGTTCGGAACGACGTTGAATCCAGGGACAAGAACGCCGGCGACGACCCGCAGGGAAATGTCGACGACGTCGTCCATCAGGCGACGCGCGTTGGGGTACCCGGCTGCATCGCCGCCGAGCAGGCCGAGACGACTCACGTTGGCCAGCGTCGTCGTCGGCGGCACGCCCGTGTTCAGCCGCAGCATGTCGGCGACCGGTCCGGGCGGTGTGCCGGCAGCGGCGTCGGTGGCGAGGCCGTGCTGCTCGACAGTGCGAAGCCGCCGACGATCGGGGCGATCGAGAGCGTTCCCGGCGCGATCTGCCTGGCGGTGGGGCCAGGAAAAGTGGCGCCGACGAAGTCGCTGAAGGTCAGGGCGCCGACGGTGCAACCCCCAGCCCCGAGAGCGAGGTAGCTGCTGAGGCTGCCGCCCACGCATACCGCTGCCTGGGCCGGCACCGCCCCGGCACACACGGCGATGCTGCACAAGATCTGTCGAAAGGCCTTGGCCACCATGTCGTCCCCTTGCGCGGCGCCCGAACGGGCGGCGAAGTGGCCGACTCTAGCGATCGATCCGAAGCGGGATACCCCGTGAACCGGGCGTGGGATCGGCGTCTGTCAATGAACGCCGTCGCTGAACGATTCCGGGTCGTTGTCGCGGGATCGATTCGACCGCGCGGGCCACATCACGGCGGCGATCGCGGCGATCACGAGCACGATCGCCGCGCCGTCCTGCCAGTGCAGCTCCTCGCCCAGCCACCAGGCGCCCGAGACTGTGCCCAGGACAGGGATCATCATCACCGACATGCTCGACGCGACCGGCGGCAGGTTGCGTGCCATGACGAGCCAGATCGGCTGGGCGACGCCGAAGATCAGGACCGCGTTGTAGACGATGGCGGCCCAGGTCGGCGGGTTCGGCAGGGTCCAGCGGTCGTGCTCGAAGAGGACCGATAGCGCGGTCATCGTCACGGCGGTTGCCGCCGTCATCCAGAAGGCGATGGCCAGCGTCGGCGCGGCGATCGTCGTGCGCCGCATCTGCTGCGTGCCGAGCGCCCAGACTGCGGCCGCGACGAGCATGCCGAGTGCTGCGAGCGGGTGCCCGGCGAGCGAGCCGAGCTCGTGCCAGAGGAGGAGCGAGACGCCGCCGCCGGCGGCGACGATGCCGGCGACGTGACGCGCGCGCAGCCGCTCGCCGAACAGCGCGACGCCCCAGAGGGCGGAGAAGATCGGCATCGTGTAGCCGAGGATCGCCGCCCGGCCCGACGACAGCGCCTGGATCGAGAGGATCGCGAGCACGTGCCAGACGAGCATGTTGGTGAGCGTGAGGCCAGCCAGCTGCGGCCAGTCGCGCCGGTCGATCGCCAGCGGCACGCGCATCGCGCGCAGCACGAGCCAGAGCACGGGCAGGCCGATCCACATCGAGATGGCGCGAAACGACAGCGGCGCGAAGCTCGAGACCCCGAGCTTCATCACCGGCCAGTTGAGGCCCCACGCGACCGTGAGCAGCGCCAGCAGCGCCACGCGCCGCCGGTCGAACACGAACTCCGGCGACGCGACAGCGCTCAGGGCCGCCCCAGGTAGCGCTTGCGCCAGAAGAAGAAGCTCATGCCGACTCCGAGCGCGAGCATGGCGAGAAAGACGATCCAGAAGCCGGTCGGGCTGTGGATGAGCGGCAGGCCCTCGAAGTTCATCCCGAAAAAGCCGGTCACGAGGTTGAGCGGCAGGAAGATCGCCGTCAGCACGGTGAGCGTGCGCATGATGTTGTTGGTGCGGTTGCCTTGTTCGGAAAAGTGCATCTGCACCGCGGTCTCGGACGACGCCTCGAGCCGGCGCACGTGCGAGAGCACGCGCTCGATGTGCTCGAGCACGTCCTTCGAGCGCACGCGCAGCTGCTCGCGCTCGCGGCGCATGCCTTCCTCGCTCTCCTGCGGCCACTCCTCGAGCGCATCGATCCATTCGGTGATCGCCGCGCGCTGGTCCTCGCAGGTGTCTTCGAGCAGGTGCAGCGAGTTGCGCGAGTCGAGCAAGAGGCGCCAGCTGTTGGGTGCGCCGCGGCGGCCGAAGAGCTGCTCCTGCAGCTCGTCGAGCTGCTTGGTCAGCAGGCGCCGCAGCTCGAGGTAGCTGTCGACCATGAAGTTCACCATGCGCAGCATCAGGTCGGCCGGGCTCGTCGGCATGCGCGCGCTCGCCCGGCCCTCCGCGATCTGGGTCCGGTTCTGCAGGCGGCCGGCGAAGAACTCGCGCACCTGGCAGTCGGTCGGATGGACGGTGAGCAGGACGCGATCGAAGATGGCGAAACCGACCGGGCTGGTGTCGATCAGGTCGATGGCGTTCTGCTTGCCCCGCGTGGCTGGCCCGTCCAGGTCGACCGCCGCGCCCGCGCCAGCGGCAAGGCGGCGAAAGACGAGCAGGTCGTACGCCGAGGTGTAGTCGAAGGTCGAAGGCAGCTGCTTGGTGAGCAGGTCGGTGACGTGAAGGTCGAAGAGCTGCGCGCCGGTCCAGGCCTGGAGCTTCGCCTGGATCGCGCCGAGCTCGGCCTCGAACGCCGGTCGCGCGCTCGCGACCCAGAGGTAGCCTGTCGCCGGCATCGCTTCCGGCAGGGCGTCGAGCTCGACAAACTGGTCGCCGACGATGTGGAACGCTCGAACCGGTTGCGGCATCGGCGACCTGGATCTATTCGTCGCGCCGCATCAGGCGCGCCGCTTCGAGCGCGAAGTAGGTGAGGACGCCATCGGCGCCGGCGCGCTTGAACGCGCCGAGCGTCTCCATCATCGTCAGGTCATGGTCGAGCCAGCCGCGCTCGGCCGCGGCCTTGAGCATCGCGTACTCGCCGCTCACCTGGTAGGCGAACGTCGGCAGGCGGAACTCGTCCTTCACGCGGCGCACGATGTCGAGGTAGGGCAGGCCGGGCTTGACCATCACCATGTCGGCGCCCTCGGCGATGTCGAGCGCGACCTCGCGCAGGGCCTCGTCGCTGTTGCCGGGGTCCATCTGGTAGACCTTCTTGTTGCTCTTGCCGAGGTTCGCGGCCGAGCCGACGGCGTCGCGGAACGGGCCGTAGAAGGCGCTCGCGTACTTGGCGCTGTAGGCCATGATCCGGGTGTGGATGTGGCCGGCCTCCTCGAGGCTGGCGCGGATCGCGCCGATGCGCCCGTCCATCATGTCGCTCGGCGCGACGATGTCGACGCCGGCCTCGGCCTGCACCAGCGCCTGCTTCGACAGCACGGCGACGGTCTCGTCGTTGACGATGTAGCCCGTCTTGTCGAGCAGGCCGTCCTGGCCATGCGAGGTGAACGGGTCGAGGGCCACGTCGGTCATCACGCCGAGCTCGGGGAAGCGTTCCTTCAGCGCGCGCACGACCGTGGGCACGAGGCCCTTGGCGTTGAACGCCTCGCGGCCGTCCTCGGTCTTGAGCGAGGGCTCGAGCACGGGGAAGAGCGCGAGCACCGGAATGCCCAGCCGGACGCACTCCTCGGCGATCGGCAGCAGGCGGTCGAGCGTGACGCGCTGGACCCCCGGCATCGAGGCGACGTCCTGCGTGATGCCATGGCCGTCGAGCACGAACACGGGCAGGATCAGGTCGCTCGGATGCACGCGCGACTCGCGCACGAGCTCGCGGCTCCAGGCGTCGCGACGCAAGCGTCGCGGGCGGCTCGCAGGGTAGGGCGGCGGCGTCAGCACGGGCGCGATTCTAGAGGGCGATGGGCGGGACGCGCGCTTGCCTGGCCAACGCGGCAGCGCCGTCGTCGAGGGCTTCGAGCGCCGCCGATAATCCGGACATGGGTTCATCGTATCTGTGGGTCAAGGCGCTCCACATCGTCTTCGTCAGCAGCTGGTTCGCCGGCCTCTTCTACCTGCCGCGGATCTTCGTCAATCTCGCCACCGTTCCGGCCGACAGCCACGCCGAGCGCGAGCGCCTGCTGATGATGGCGAGGAAGCTCTACCGCTTCTCCGGACTGTTGATGGTCGTCGCGCTCGTGCTCGGCCTGGCGCTCTGGCTCGGCTACGGCATCGGCAAGGGGCCGCACAGCTACTGGCTGCACGCCAAGATCGTCCTGGTCCTCGTCGCGATCGGCTATCACCACGCGTGCCGGTCGCTGCTGAGGAAGTTCGAGGAGTTCGCCAACGTGCGCAGCGAGCGCTGGTTCCGGATGTTCAACGAAGCGGCGGTCGTGCTGTTCACGGCGATCGTCGTGCTCGTCGTCGTCAAGCCGTTCTCTTCCTGAGGGCCGGGCCGCCGCCGACGCCCGTCGCGATGCCGCGCCACCGCAGCTCCGCCGTTCCGCTCGCGTGGCTGTACGCCGCGCTGATCGTCTATGCAAGCCTGTATCCCTTCATCGGCTGGCGCGCGCCCGGCGCCGCGCCGTTCGACTATCTCGCGCTTGGCTGGCCGCGCTGGTGGACGAGCTTCGACCTCATCGCCAACCTGCTCGGCTACCTGCCCCTCGGCTTCCTGCTCTTCGTCGCCGGCGTCCGCGGCGGGCGCGGGGCCGGCATCGCGGCGGCGGCGGCGTGTGTCGTCGCGACGCTGCTCTCGTTCGCGATGGAGACGCTGCAGAACTACCTGCCGAACCGCGTCGCGTCGAATCTCGATCTCGGCCTCAACGCCGCCGGTGCCGCGCTCGGCGTCGCCATCGGCGGGGCGCTGAACTGGCGCGGTGGCATCGAGCGCTGGCAGCGCGTGCGCGACCGCTGGCTCGTGGCGCGCAGCGCGGGCGGGCTCGCGCTGCTCATCCTGTGGCCGATCGGGCTGCTTTTTCCGACGGCGGTGCCGTTCGGTCTCGGCCATGTCATCGGCCGGCTCCTGCCGTTCCTCGCCGAGTCGTTGCACGGCACGCCGCTAGCGGGGACCTGGACGACGGTCGCGGCGCGCGCCGGCGACGCGGCGATTGCGTCGCTCTCACCGGCGACGGAGTTCTCGATCGTCGTCCTCGGGCTGATCGCGCCGTGTCTGGTCGCGTTCACGATCGCGACGCCGGGCTGGCGCCGCACTCTGCTCGTCGTCGGCGCGGCGCTGCTAGGCGCGGCGACGACGACGCTCTCGACCGCGCTCAACTTCGGCCCGACGCACGCGTTCGCGTGGACCACGCAGCAGGCGCTGCAGGCGTTCGCCGTCGGCACCGGCTTGGCGCTGCTGCTGAGCCTCGTGCCGCGCCGCGTCGCCGCCGGCTTCGGCCTGATCGCGCTCACGGCGCTCGTGATGCTCGTCGCCCAGGCGCCCGCCGATCCGTACTTCGCGCAGAGCCTGCAGGGCTGGGAGCAGGGCCGGTTCATCCGCTTCCACGGCGCGGCGCAGTGGGTCGGGTGGCTCTGGCCGTACGCGGCCTTGACCTACCTGCTCGCGCGCCTGGCCGCACGAGAGCCGCGCGGCACCGGCTTCTAGAATCCCGCGATGAGCTACTACGAACGACACATCTTCTTCTGCCTCAACGACCGCGAGAACGGTGAGAAGTCGTGCGCGCACGACGGCGCCAAGGAGGGCTTCGACCGCTGCAAGTCGCGTGTCAAGAAGCTGGGCCTCTCGGGACCTGGCGAGGTGCGCGTCAACAAGGCGGGCTGCCTCGATCGCTGCGCCGGCGGCCCGGTCGCGGTCGTCTACCCCGAAGGCACCTGGTACACCTTCGTCGACGAGTCAGACGTCGACGAGATCGTCGACTCGCACCTGGTCGGCGGCAAGGTGGTGGAGCGCCTGTTGCTGCCGGCCGACGTCGGGCGCTAGCAGCGCGTTCCATGCCATGACGCCGCGCACCGTTCGCGAGACGGTCGACGGGCCGGCCGGCCGCATCGAGTGCGCGGTCGATCGGCCCGACGCGGCGCCGCGCGGCCTCGCCGTCATCTGCCATCCGCATCCGCCCTCCGGCGGCACGCTCGACAACAAGGTCGTGCAGACGATCGCGCGCGCCTGCCTCGGCCTCGGCTGGGCGAGCGTGCGCTTCAACTTCCGCGGCATCGGCGCGTCGGAAGGCACATGGAACGACGGCCGCGGCGAGGTCGACGATGCCCTCGCCGTGATTGCCGCATGGCGTGCGCGGCCCGAGTTCGCGGCGGTGCCGTTCGTCCTTGCCGGGTTCTCGTTCGGCGGCTACGTCGCCGTCGCGGCAGCGCACAGGCTCGCGCCCGAAGCGAAGCCGCGCCGGATCGTCCTCGTCGGCCCGTCGACCGAGAAGCAGCACGTCGAGACCGTCCCCGCCGACACGCTCGTCATCCATGGCGAGAGCGACGACGTCGTGCCGCTTGCGGCGACGCTCGCCTGGGCCCGGCCGCAGAAGCTGCCCGTCATCGTGTTCCCGGGCGTCGGCCATTTCTTCCACGGCCAGCTCGCATTGCTCAAAACAGTCATCGCGCGTGAACTGCGCGATCTCGACGCGGTCTGACCGCGTCCGTCCTCCTCACTGCGACTCCTTTCCCATGCCGAACACCCGTCTTTCGTCGCGCGCGCCCCTGGCCGCGCTGCTCCTGTGCGTCGCCTTCGCCACGGCCGCGCAAACGCCGCAGCCGCCCGAAGTTGGTGCCAAGAGCTTCATCGTCCTCGACCTGACCACCAACCAGACCCTGGCCGAGCGCAACGCCGACGCGCCGGCCGACCCGGCATCGCTCACCAAGCTGATGACCGCCTACGTCGTCTTCGGCGCGCTGCGCGAGAAGAAGCTCGCCCTCGAGCAGACATTGCCGGTCTCGAAGCTCGCATGGAGCGAGCGCAAGGGCGGCGGCTCGCTGATGTTCATCGACACGACCATGACGCCCAAGGTCGACGAGCTGCTGCGCGGCCTGATCGTGCAGAGCGGCAACGACGCGGCCGTCGCGCTGGCCGAAGGCGTCGCCGGGACGGTCGAGACCTTCGTCGGCATGATGAACCGGCAGGCGCAGGCCTGGGGCCTCAAGAACACGGCGTTCAAGAACGTCACCGGCCTGACCGAGCCCGGACACCGCAGCAGCGCGCGCGACCTCGGCGTCATCGCCGCGCACATCATCCGCGACTACCCCGAGTACTTCCCGTACTACTCGCTCAAGGACTACGCCTACAACAACATCGCCCAGCCGAACCGCAACCTGCTGCTGCGCCGCGACCCGACGGTCGACGGCATGAAGACCGGCTACACCGAGTCGGCGGGCTACTGCCTGCTGGCGACGGCGCAGCGCGACTTCCCCAACCTTGGGGCCACCGGGGGCGCGGGCAAGCGCCGGATCATGACCGTCGTGCTCAACACCACGTCGATGGAGGCGCGCGCCAACGAGAGCCAGAAGCTCCTCAACTGGGGCTTCCTGGCGTTCGACACGATGCGCCTGTTCGAGGACGGCAAGGTGATCGCCAATCCGCAGATCTGGAAGGGCAAGGAGAGCACCGTGAACCTCGGCGCCGCCGGTCCGGTGTTCCTGAGCGTGCCCAAGGGCGAGGGCGGCAAGCTCCAGACCAAGGTCGAGCGCAGCGACCCGCTGGTCGCGCCTCTCGCCAAGGGCCAGCGCGTCGGCCGGATCGTCGTGACGACCGCCGGCGGGACCCAGGTCGCCGAGGTGCCGCTGGTTGTGATGGCGGCCGTCGAGCAGAGCGGCATCCTCGGCCGCGCCTGGGACGCGCTCCGTCTCTGGGTCAAATGACGACAATGAGCCGCGGAGGCGCCATGCACACCCCACTTCCCCACACGCTCTGCTACCTGAACGGCGACTACCTGCCTCTCTCGGAGGCCAAGGTGTCGGTGCTCGACCGCGGCTTCATCTTCGGCGACGGCATCTACGAGGTTGTCCCCGTCTACGAGCAGAAGCTGTTCCGCTTCGACGAGCACATGGCCCGGCTCGGCCGCAGCCTCGCCAAGCTGCGCATCGACAACCCGCACGACCGCGAGCAATGGCTCGAGCGCTGCAGGAAGCTCGTCGCGGCGCTGCACGAGCACGGCGGCGCGACCGAGCAGATCGTCTACATCCAGGTGACGCGCGGCGTCGCGATCCGCGACCACGTCATGCCTGCCGGCATCGAGCCGACCGTCTTCATGATGGCCAGCGCGATGAAGGGAGCCTCGGGCGAGCAGCGCCACCAGGGCGTGGCCTGCGTCACCGCTCGCGACTTCCGCTGGGAGCGCGGCGACATCAAGAGCACGTCGCTGCTCGGCAACGTGCTCGCGCGCCAGATCTCGGCCGACCACGGCGCAGTCGAGACGATCATGTTCAGGAGCGGCTACCTCACGGAAGCCTCGGCCTCGAACGTGTGGATCGTCCACGAGGGTGCGCTGCTCGGGCCGCCGAAGAGCGAGCACGTGCTCGAGGGCATCCGCTACGAGCTGATCAGGGAGCTGTGCGAGGAGTGCGGCATCGCCTACAACCTGCGGCCGATCGCCGAGGCCGACGTCACGGCCGCCGACGAGCTGCTGCTGAGCTCGGCGACCAAGGAGGTTCTGCCGGTGACGACGCTCGACGGCGAGGCCGTCGGCCATGGCGCGATGCGCGGCAAGCCCGGGCCGGTCTACGCCAAGATCCACGAGGCCTACCAGCGGGCCAAGCGCAAGCAGTCGATCTGAGCCGGCGGCCGGGCGTTGGAGCAGGTTGCATCCGGCCGACCCGCCCTCACATCGCTGCGATGGAAACGACACTCATGCAGGACATCCCCCGCGAGCAATCGCTGATCGAATACCCGTCGCGCTTCCCGATCAAGGTGATGGGGCAGAACGTCGACGGCTACGTGCACGCCGTCACCGAGATCGCGCGCCGATTCGACCCCGACTTCGACGCGACGTCGATCGAGCTGCGCCCGAGCAGCGGCTCGAAGTACCTCGGCGTGACGATTACCGTCAACGCCACCAGCCGCGAGCAGCTCGACGAGCTGTACCGGACGCTGTCGACGCACCCGATGGTCAAGGTCGTCTTGTAGGCGTCCTTCGAGAGGGTGCACGGCTTTGCAAGTTTTGCCAGCGTTTGTTAAAAACAACGCCTCGCTATAAAAGTTTCTGCAAAGGCCGCAGCGGCTTTCAAAATCCGTCGCAGGATTCTTGAAAAGCAATGCGAGCAGAAGACTTCGCCAAACCGCTCCACGGCGAACTCGTGCCCTCGCCGCAGGGGCCGCTGGCTTTCGTTCCCGCCCCACTTCCGCCGCTCATCGAGTGGGACGCCGAGCTCGTCAATGCCTTGTCGCGCGCCGATGCTCGCTTGAGCGAGTTGTCGGGTATCGGTAGTCAACTACCCAATCCACACCTCCTGATCGCGTCCTACATGCGCCAGGAAGCGGTTCTCTCATCTCGCATTGAGGGCACGCAGACCAACCTCGCCGGTCTGTTCGAAGACGAACTGCGACCGACCGACCAGAACGCCTCTGCGGACCGCGACGACGCGCGCGAAGTAGGCAACTACGTGCGCGCCATGCAGTTCGGCATCGACCGTCTCTCGACCTTGCCGCTCTCGCTCAGGCTCGTTCGCGAACTTCACGCGCAACTGATGGCCGGCGTGCGCGGTGGCGATCGCAACCCGGGTGAGTTTCGCAAGCACCAGAATTTCATCGGCACGAGCGGCAGCCGCATCGAGACGGCCACCTTCGTGCCGCCACCACCGGATCGGCTAATCGGCTGTCTCGACGCTTGGGAGAAGTTTCTGCATGAGCGCGGCAGCTTGCCCGACCTCGTCCAGTGCGCCCTGATGCATGCTCAGTTCGAGACGATCCACCCGTTCGGCGACGGCAACGGACGCGTCGGCCGCTTGCTCATCACCTTGTTTCTCATCGAACGCGGCCGCCTTTCGGCGCCGCTGCTTTACCTCTCCGCCTATATCGAGGCCAGCCGGCAGGACTACTACGACCTGCTCCAACGTGCCCGAACGCGCAACGACTGGCGCCGCTGGCTGCTTTACTTTCTGGCTGGCGTCGAGGTCACTGCCCGCCTCGCTGCCGAGCAAGCCGTCTCCTTGCTCGCGCTTCGCGAGCGCTATCGCGCTCGCTTCACCGGTGAGGGCACCGTGCTTGCATTGATCGAAGCCCTGTTCGAGAACCCGCTCACAACAGCCAAACACGCCGCCAAGTCGATCGGAAAGTCTGACCCGACCGCGCGCAGCGCGATCCGCAAGCTCGAAGAAGCCGGCTGGCTCCGTGAATCGACCGGCGCGAAATGGGGAAAAGTCTATGCGGCGAATGAGGTGATGGCGCTTCTTCAGAAGCCCAGCGCCGACTTGCGAAAGAAGCACGCCGAGTGAGCCAGGTCCTGATCAACCAATACCTCGGCGAGCTGGACCTGCTCAAGAAGGTCAGTGGCACGCATCGTGAATCGGTGGTTCGCGAAGCCTTCAAGGACCTGCTCAAGGGCTGGGGCAAGCAGCACGACCTCGTGTTCATCCCCGAATACAAGCTCGACAGCGCGACGAACGACACGCGCTTCGTCGACGGCGCCTTGCTCTACGAATTGCGCGTGCCCTTCGGCTACTGGGAAGCCAAGGACGCGAAGGACGACATCGACGCCGAGATCGCGTTCAAGTTCAAGCGCGGCTATCCGCAGGACAACATCATCTTCGAGGACAGCACGCAGACGGTACTGATCCAGCACCGCGAAGAGGTGATGCGCTGCGACGTGACCGACGTGAAGCAGCTTGAAAAGCTGCTCAAGCTCTTCTTCGCGTTCGAACGCGCCGAGATCGCCGATTTCCGCAGGGCCGTCGCGCAGTTCAAGACCGACCTGCCCGCTGTACTCGACGCCTTGCGCTCGATGATCGAGAAGGCGCACCAGGCGAACGCCGCATTCGCCGCGGCTTCGAAGGCATTCCTTCTACACGCGCAGGAGGCAATCAACCCTCGCTCGGCGAAGCCGACGTGCGCGAGATGCTGATCCAGCACATCCTCACCGAAGAGATCTTCTCCAAGGTGTTCGACAGCGAGTTCCACCGCGACAACAACGTCGCCAAGAAGCTCTACGAACTGGAAGAGACTTTCTTCACCGGCGGCCTGAAGAAGAGCACGCTCAAGGGCCTGGAAACCTACTACGCCGCCATCCGCGCGGCGGCGGCGCAGATCGGCAGCCACCACGAGAAGCAGACCTTTCTCAAGGTCATCTACGAGAACTTCTACAAGGTCTACAACGAGAAGGCGGCGGATCGTCTCGGCGTTGTCTACACGCCGAACGAGATCGTCCGCTTCATGATCGAGGGCGCCGACTGGCTGTGCGAGAAGCACTTCGGCCGCAACCTGATCGACAGGAACGTCGAGATCCTCGACCCGGCCACGGGCACCGGCACCTTCATCAGCGAGCTGCTCGAATACTTTCGCGGCTCGCCCGCCAAGCTCAGGCACAAGTACGAGGAAGAGCTGCACGCCAACGAGGTGGCGATCCTGCCCTACTACGTGGCCAACCTGAACATCGAGGCGACCTACGCCGCGATCACCGGCGAGTACGCCGAGTTCAAGAACCTGTGCTTCGTCGACACGCTCGACAACGTCGGCGCGCACACGGCGGCGCACGGGCAGACGGCGAGCCTGTTCGGCAGCGTCAGCGAGGAGAACGTGGCGCGCATCAAGCGCCAGAACACGCGCAAGATCAGCGTCGTCATCGGCAACCCGCCGTACAACGCGAACCAGGCCAACGAGAACGACAACAACAAGAACCGCGAATACCGAGCATCGACGCGCGCATCAAGCAGACCTATATCGCGGAGAGCACGGCGCAGAAGACCAAGCTCTACGACACGTATGCGCGCTTCTTCCGCTGGGCCAGCGACCGGCTCGCGGCCGACGGCGTGCTGGCCTTCGTGACCAATCGCAGCTTCATCGACAGCCGGACCTTCGACGGGTTTCGCAAGACGGTGGCGCAGGAGTTCTTCGAGGTCTACGTCGTCGACCTTGGCGGCGACTGGAAAAGACAAGATAGCGCAGATGCCAGCGGAGGCAACGTCTTTGGTATCGGAACGGGCGTGGCGATCTCTTTCTTCGTACGGAAGCAAGCTGCAACGAAAGGTGGGCCACCATGCAGGATTCGGTACGTGGCAGCCGGCAAGTTTGCAATTTCAGGCGCAGAAAAGCTCGCCTGGCTGACGCTCTCGGGGATCGCACGACTCAAGTTTGAGGAGATCCGTCCAGACCCAAAAGGAACGTGGCTTAACCTGACCGAAAGCAACTTTGATGGCTTGCTGCCGATAGCTTCAAAGGAGACAAAGGTCGCTACTCTGGCAACGCGGGAGAGCGCGGTGTTCAAGCTCTTTTCATTGGGTGTCGTGACGGCACGCGACGAGTGGGTATATGGTGCAACGAAATCGGATGTGCAAGCGAAAACTGCGTACCTCGTAGGAGTTTATAACGGTGACCTTGACCGGTCTACGACGAGCAAGAAGCGGCTAGACGATTCTGAATTGACCTACGGCATGAAGTGGACGCGTGCCGTCAAGAAGGATTTGGCCGGCGGCATTCGCTATCTCCCAGAGCAGGGAAATATCGTCCGCAGTGAATACCGGCCGTTTGATGTGCGCCTACTCCATTTCAACGGTCGATTGGTAGAGGTTCAATACCAGCAGGCGCGATTGTTCGGTGAGACAGGTGATCTTCAAAACGTTGCGATCGTGTTTACGGACGCAAGCTCGCAAAAGCCATTTATGGTTTTGGCTTGCGCTCAAGTCTTTGACTATCACTTTGTGGGCGCTGCTGCTGCGGCCAGCGGCATGCCGCTATATCGCTACGACGAAGGCGGCAACCGCATCGAGAACATCACCGACTGGTCTCTCGCCCAATTCAAGAAGCACTACCAGCCCGGCCGCGGCAAGAAGGCGCAGCCGATCACGAAGGAAGCGATCTTCCACTACGTCTACGCCGTGCTACACGACCCGCTCTATCGCGAGAAGTACGCGCAGAACCTGAAGCGCGAATTCCCGCGCATTCCGCTCTACGGCGAGAGCGAGGCGAGCTTCTGGCAATGGGTGGGTTGGGGGTCGGAGCTGATGGCGCTGCACATCGGCTACGAGGCCGTCGCGCCCTTCGCGTTGAAGCGGACCGACGTGCCCGACGAGAAGGTGCGTGCCGCCGGTCAGTGGCCGAAGCCCTCGCTTAAGGCCGACAAGGAAGCCGGCCGCATCGTCGTCGACAGCGAGACCACGCTCTCGGGCGTTCCGGCCAGCGCGTGGCGCTACCTGCTCGGCAACCGCAGCGCCCTGGAATGGGTGCTCGACCAGCACAAGGAAAAGAAGCCCAAGGACCCGACCATCCGCGAGAAGTTCGACACCTACCGCTTCGCCGACCACAAGGAGCGCGTGATCGATCTGCTTGCTCGCGTCGCGACGTTGAGTGTCGAGACGATGCGAATCGTGGACGCGATGAAGACCGAGCCGCGATGAGTGTCGCAACGACCGGCGAGCGCGCCCGCGCCCGGCGTCTCGGCGTCGTCGACTACGAGCCCACCCTCGCGGCCATGCGCGCCTTCACCGCCGCGCGCACTCCCGACACGCCCGACGAGCTCTGGCTGTGCGAGCATCCGCCGGTCTTCACCCAAGGCATCGCCGGCAAGGACGAGCACGTGCTCGATGCCGGCACGATCCCGGTGGTGCGCACCGATCGCGGCGGCCAGGTGACGTATCACGGGCCAGGGCAGGTCGTCGCCTATCCGCTCGTCGACCTGAAGCGGCTCGGCATCTACGTCAAGGAATACGTCTTTCGCCTCGAGCAGGCGCTCCTGAAGACCCTCGAGCGCTTCGACGTCACCGGGCATCGGGTCGCCGGCGAGCCGGGGATCTACGTCCGGCTCGACGAGCCCTCCGGCCATGCCGTTCACGTCGCGCCGGCCGGCGCCGGCCGTTTCGACGGCCTCGGCAAGATTGCCGCGATCGGCGTGAAGGTGAGCCGGCACTGCGCCTATCACGGCGTCGCCCTCAACGTCGCGATGGACCTGAGCCCCTTCCGGCGCATCCATCCGTGCGGTCATGCCGGACTCGAGACGGTCGATCTTTCTACAATCGGCGTTCGCGCCGCGTGGGACGACGTGGCGGCCACCCTCGGCGAGAAGCTCGCCGTCTACCTGAGCTCCCGATGACACCGTTGCCGACGACCGTCGCGACCGCCGACCCGGCGTCCTACGACCCGACGCAGAAGCAGAAGGCCGGGGCGA
>JBBRZP010000039.1:0-24821 GCA_038236565.1 Burkholderiales bacterium
ACGCCCTCGGCCACCACGCGCAGCCCGAGCGATCGGGCGAGCGCGATGATCGCGGTGACGACGGCTGAACTCTGCGGCGTCATGCCGAGATCCCGCACGAAGCTCCGGTCGATCTTGAGCTCGCTGATCGGCAACGTCGTCAGGTAGGCCAACGACGAATAGCCGGTGCCGAAATCGTCGATCGAGATCTCGACGCCGATCTCGTTCAACCGATGCAACGACGGGATGACGTTCTGCAGGTCCTTCATCAGGCCTGTCTCCGTGATCTCGAGCTCGATCGCGTGGTGCGGCACGCCGTAGGTCGTGACGGCGTTGTGGATGTACTCGACGAGGTCCGTCCGCTCGAACAGGCGGCTCGGCAGGTTGACGGCGATCGAGTCGGCGAAGCCGAAGTTGTCCTGCCAGATGCGCGCCTGACGCGCAGCTTCGCGGATCGCCCACTCCGAGAGCGGAACGATGAGGCCGGTCTCCTCGGCGAGCGGGATGAAGTCGCCAGGCGGCACCAGCGCGCCGTGGCGGCGCCAGCGCATGAGCGCCTCGGCGCCGACCATGCGCGCGCCGCGCACGTCGATCTTGGGCTGGTAGTGGAGAACCAGCTCGTCGCGCTCGATCGCCTTGTGCAGCGCGCTCTCGAGCTCGAGCTTTTCCCGGCCCTTGCCGGCGAGATTCGGTCGATAGAGCGACGAGGAGTTGCGCCCGGCCGACTTCACCGAATACATCGCGATGTCGGAGTTGCGCAGCAGGTCGGCGACGGTCGTGCCGTCGCGCGGGAAGATCGCGATGCCGACGCTCGCCGTGACGAAGCATTCCTGCAGGCCGATCATGATCGGCTTCCTCATCACCTCGAGGATCCGCGTGGCGACGCGCTCGGCGTCGTCGTCGTCGGTGACCTCGGGCAGCAACGCGACGAACTCGTCGCCACCGAGACGGCCGACCGCCTCGAGCGTGCGATGCGAGCGGACGCCGACGCTTTCGAGCGAGCTCTCGAGCACCTGGTCGGAGTGGCGCACGCACGAGCGCAGGCGCCGCGACACTTCCATCAGCAGCTCGTCGCCGGCGCCATGGCCGAGCGTGTCGTTGATGATCTTGAAGCGGTCGAGGTCGATCAGCAGCAGCGCGACCTCGTGGCCGAGCCGGCGGCCGTGCTCGAGCGCGCGCTCGGCGCGCCAGATCAGCTGGCGCCGGTTCGGCAGGCCGGTGAGCGTGTCGAAGTTCGCGAGATGGCGGATGCGGTCTTCGGCGAGCCGCCGGTCGGTCACGTCCTGGACGATGCCGGTGTAGCCGATCAGGTTGCCGTGCTCGTTGAACTCGGGCTCGGCCTCGATGTGGACGATGCGCTGGCGGCCGTCGACGAGGCGGGCGTGGATGTCTGTCGCGAGCACCGTGCTGCGGTCCATGGCGCTGTGGGTGAGCTCAAGGAAGGCCTTGCGCTCTTCCTCGGGCACCATGCGCAGGAGGCCGCGGAAGGCAGGGTGGTCGCCCGGCCCGAAGCCGAACACGCGCAGGCCCTCGATCGAGAACACCGGGCCGTCCTGGCCACGGCGCCAGTCGAAGCTGCCCATGCGGGCGAGATCCTGCGCGCGGGCGAGGCGCGACTTGCTGCGCTCGAGCTCGACCCGCGTGCGCGATGCGCGGAGCAGGTAGCGCAGGCGGCCGGCGAGCAAGCGCCACTGCGTCGACTTGACGAAGAAGTCGGTGGCGCCGGCTTCGTACGCGCGCGTGATCGAGGCATCGTCGTCGAGGCCCGTGAGCATCAGCACCGGCAACGACTCGAATCCCGGCAGGACGCGCAGTTCGCGGCAGGTCTCGAAGCCGTCGAGGCCGGGCATGACGGCGTCGAGGACGACGATGTCGGGCAGCCAGTCGGCGAGGATGCGGATCGCGGCCTCGCCGCCAGACGCTTCGGTCACCGCGAAGCCCTGGTCCTGCAGCGCGACCGACGTCAGCAGCAGATTGACCTCGTCGTCGTCGACGAGAAGCACTTTCGGACGATCGGGAAGGTCGTCGGCGGAAGGCTCGGCTCGCATGATCATGTCGACGTGCCCGGAGAGCTCAGCATTCGCGTCACCTCTTGTAGCACGGCGGCCAGCTCACGGTCCATGGCGTCGAGGGCGGTGGCGAGGTCGGCGGACGGCTCGGCGCGAATCGAACTCTCGATTTCGGCACAAATTCTCGCCAGCGCGAGCGCGCCGATGCTGGCCGACGAAGACTTCAGCGTGTGGACGACGTGGCGGATGCCTTGCAGATCGGCACGTGCGCGCGCGTCCTCGAGCTGCAGCGCGAGCCGCGCTGACGACGTCTCGAATGCCTTCAGCACGCGCTCGACGAGATGGGTCTTGCCGCCCGGATCGAGTTCGCGCAGACGCGCCAGCGCGTCGGCGTCGAGCACGGTCGGGGCGCTCGCGCTCACGAGGGCGCCCCGCCGTGACGGCGGCCTCGGACAAAGCACGGCACTTCGCGTCGCAGCGGGGGGCGAAGCGGCGAAAGGGCACGCGGGAAAAGCGGCGACATGATGGTCTGGCAGGCACTCCGCGGCGGCCGCGGCGCCCGCGCAACGGCGCCGGCAGCCTCGACCGCACGACGTGTTTTCGGCGCAAGCCTCTCGGACTTGAACGCGCGAAATGCGCACGGTGCTGCGCCGGCTGGCCGCGGCGAGCGCCTCCTACAATCGCGAGCGATGCTTGGCGCTGCCCTTTCGCGTCCGGTGCGCTGCCCGGCGCACACCCGATCGCCGCGGCGCGCCGCGGCGTCGACTGCGTGACGCCGGCCACCTTCGTCGTCGCGATCGTCATCGCCGTCGCGGTCGCCGCCGGCATCGGTGCGGCGGTCGCGTTGCTGGTCACGCGGCGCGACACGGCACCGGGGCGAGGCCAGGCAGGACGATCGGCCGACGCGTCGACTCCTCCCGGCGACGACGATCCCGATCACGAATCCTTCGGCTACATCGTCTCGCACGACCTGCGCGCGCCCATCCGCGTCGTCGAGGGCTTCACCAGGATCGTCAAGGAAGACTACGGCGCGGTCCTCGACAGCGTCGGCCACGACCACCTCGACCGCGTGCTCGGCGCGGCGGCGCGGATGAACAGCATGATCGACTCGCTGCTGGCGCTGTCGCGCCTGTCGTCGCAGCCGATCGCGCACGTGCCGGTGAACCTGTCGCAGATCGCCGGCTTCGTCGTCGACGACCTGCGCCGCCAGCATCCGGAGCGCGACGTCATCGTCGAGATCGAGCCTGCATTGCTGACGACAGGCGACCCGACGCTGCTTCGCATGATGCTGGAGAACCTGATCGGCAACGCCTGGAAGTACAGCGCCAACGCGCGGCCGGCGCGGATCGGCTTCCTGCGCCGCGACGGCGAGCCGTCGACCTTCACGGTCCAGGACAACGGCGCCGGCTTCGACATGCGCTTCTCGGAACACCTCTTCGGCGTCTTCCAGCGGCTGCACAGCGCAAGCGAGTTCCCGGGCACGGGAGTCGGCCTGGCGTCGGTGCGCCGCATCGTGCGCCGGCACGGCGGCGAGATCCGGGCCGAGTCGGAGCCCGACCACGGCGCGCGCTTCCACTTCACGCTGCCGATGCATTCGCGCGAGGCTGTCGCCTCGACGATCTGACACGCTGGGACCTGCCCTAGTGCCGCGCGGGCGCGGCAAGCTGCTCGACGGCTGCGAGCAGCAACTCGGCCTGCTCGCGCTCGCTGCGCTGCTCGCTCGCCGCCAGCCGCGCCAGGCGCCGCGCCGCCTCGACGCGGTCGAGCGAGTAGCGGTGCATGAGCACGCCGACGGCCATCGCGGTCGTCGTGTCGAGCGGCCTCGCGACCTGCGACGACACGGCCGCGCGCTCGGGCACACGCTCGGGCGGTGACCCGGCCTCGATGTGGGCGAATGCAGCCTCGACCGCGGGGACGATCTGCTTGATGTCGAGCGGCTTGACGAGGTACGCGACCGCGCCGAGCGCCTTCACCTGCGCCACGGTCTGCTCGTCGCTGAATGCCGACAGGAACATGAACGGCATGCGGCACTGCGTGCGCAGGTACTGGGCGACATCGAAGCCGCTCTTGCCTTCCATGCGGATGTCGAGGAGCGCCAGGTCGGGGCGATGCTCGCGCGCGATCAGGATCGCGTCGTCGCCGTTGTCGGCGTCGTAGACGTGGTAGCCGGCGCGGGTCAGGCCGTCGGTGAGCGTCGCCAGGACGAGCCGGTTGTCGTCGACGACCAGGATCGTTCCCTTGCTGCCCTCGCCCGCTGCTGTCATCGCCGCCCCGTTTGTCGCCGCAATCGCATCTTATGCGGCGGCGATGCGCTGCACGCCCGGCGGGCTCAGCGACACCTTCGCGACGACGAACTCCGCGGCCTGCTCGATCGAGAGCTGGGCGCTGCGCCGCGGCAGCAGCGCGCGCACCAGGCCCAGCCCGGAGACGCCGTTCGGGATCCGCGCCAGGCTGAAGCCGCTCGGCAGGCTGGCGCGGCTCGAGATCGCGACACGGACGCCGGCTTCGCCGCAGTCGAGGTCGCAGCCGATCGCCTCGTCGTCGTGGCCGGCCGTGCTGTGCTTGATGGCGTTGGTGAGCAGCTCGTTCAAGGTCAGCGCGATCGGGATCGCCTCGACCTCGGGCAGCGTCCACTCGCGAGCGCTCGCGCCGGCGACGCTGCAACGGATCGGCCGGCCGAAGGTGCGCTGCACCGAGCCGGTGATCGCCTCGAGCACGCTGACGATCGAGAGCGGCCCGTCGGCGCCGACCTGCAGGCCGTAGACCTGCGCGATCGCCTGCACCTGGCCGACGACCTCGTCGATCGCTGCCGCGACCTCGGGCTTGCGACCCGCGATCTGCTGCAGCAGGCCGGCCACGCCCTGCAGGTTGTTCTTGATCCGGTGGTGGACCTCGCGCACCAGCATCTCGCGCTGCGCGATCGCGGCTTCGAGGCGCGCCTCCTGCGCCGCACGCTGCTCGGTGACGTCGGTCGCGACGAGCAGCAGCTGGTCCGGCGCTTCGCCCGGCGCGGCGGCGAGCGGCAGCAGCCGCGCGTCCCACACCTGCTCCACGCCATCGATGGCGAAGCGGTATTCGCGCGTCGTCACCTCGCTCGAGCCGAGCGCGGCGAGCAGGTCGCGCCGGCGCTCGGCGGCCATCGCGGGCGGGAAGATCTGCTCCGGCGTGCGGCCGACGAGCGCACCGGGCGCGCTGCGCACGGTCGCGGCCGCAACGCCGTTGACCTGCACGACCCCGAGCGTGCTCGCGTCGAGCAGCGTGATCGCGAGCGGCGCGGCCTCGATCACCCGGCGCAGCGAGGCCTGCGCAGCCGACACGGCGGCCTCGGCCTGGCGCCGGCGCTCGATGTCGAGCAGCGCGAAGGTCAGCTGGCGGCCGATGAGGTCGCGGCCGGTGGCGACGGCGTTGCCGACGACCCAGAACTCGCGTCCGTCGAGCCCGCGCACGCGGCATTCGAAGGTCTCGGCCTGGCCTTCGACGAGGTCGTCGAGATAGCGCGTCCGGCGAAACGGGTGCTCGGCATCGGCGGTCGCGACGAGGGCCATCGGCTGGCCCATGAAGTCGCGCAGGTCGCCGCCGAACATGCGCCGCGCCGAGCGGTTCATCCACTCGATGCCGCCATGGCCGACGGTGACGATGCCGACCAGCACCGAGTCGAGGATCGAGCGCGTGCGCTCGGCCATCAACTCGCGCTCGAGGGCGAGCGACTCGAGCTGCACCTGCTGCGTCTTCAGCCGGGTGACGTCGGAGAGCACTGCGATGGCCTCGTCGAAGCCTGATGCGCCGCCGGCGCGTCGCACCGAGAGCGAGTACCAGCGCGGGCTGCCGGCGCTCGCTTCGTCGAAGTCGCTGTCGTCGGCACCCGCGGCGGCGTCGCTGAAGACGAACTCGGTCTCGTAGGTGCGGCCGTCGATCAACGCCTCGCGGATCTCCGCGGCCGTGGCCTCGGCGTCGGGATGGCGCGACAGCAGTTCGGCGAGGCTCGAGCCCGCGACCGCGCTCGGCGGCAGGCGCAGCATCGACTCGAAGCGGCGGTTGCAGCGCACCAGCGCGCCGCCGCGCAGGTAAGCGATGCCCGCCGTCGCGCTCTCGAGGATCGTCGTCATCTCGCGCAGCAGCTGCTCGCTGCGGCGCTGGCTCATCTGCTGGTCGGTGACGTCGAGGGTCACGACCGAGGCGGTCTTCTTGCCCGAGGCGAGTGTCGCCGGCTCGACCCGCGTCAGCAACCAGCGCTGGCCGAGCTCGGGATGGATGACGCGGTAGCGCACCTCGGCGCGCTGGGTGCGCTTCAACGCCATCTGCAGGCGCTCGTACTCGGCGAGCGACTCGGGCGCGACGATGTCGCGGCTGATGTTCTGCAGCAGCGACGACGATGCTCCGCCGGCCTTCGGCTGCTGTCGCACCCAGCCCGACGACTCCTCGAAGGTCGCGATGCCGACGCCCGCCGTGTCCATCATGGCGCCGATCTGCATCCGCGCCAGGTCGCGCTCCTCCTCGGCGCTGCGGTCCTCGACGATGCCCATGTAGCGGCGCTCGCCCGAGGCCGTGCGGTAGCAGCGGACGATCGCGCGCAGGCGTCGCAGCGGTCCGTGCTTCGGGCCGATCCAGCCCTGCGACTCGACCGGACGCGAGCCCGGACGCAGGGCGAGCAGCGCACCGCCCTCTCCCCAAGAGAGCAGGCGCGCCAGCTCGGGCGCACCTTCGGCGAGCGACACCGGCACGCTGCCGGCGAGGTGGTCGAACGCCGGATTGGTACGCACCAGGAGGCCACTGTCGTCGAACAGCACCATGCCGACCGGGCTCAGGTCGAACCAGTCGTCGAGCTCGCGCACCGAGCGGTCGGCGCGCTCGCGCGCGGCGTGCTCCAGCGTCGTGTCCTGAAAGACAGCGAAGTAGAGCGGCGCGCCGTCCCCGTCCGACAGGACGCGGCGTGCGACCCGGTACCAGCGATCGAAGCCGCGTGCGTCGACGATCCGACCCTCGCTCAGCGCCGGCGCACGGGCCTGGCCGCGCGAGACGATCAGCACCTTGCGACGCTCGCGGGCAGTGGCGCGCTCGTCGACGTGCTGGATCTCGATCGGATCGCGGCCCACCAGTGCGGAGCGCGCGTAGCCGCTGAACTCGACGAAGGCGTCGTTGACGTCGACGATCAGGAAGTCCTTGTCCTGCAGGGTCGCCGGGAACGGCGACTCCCAGAAGATCTGCAGCGTCTCCTGGACCGCGGCGGGCAGCGCGCCGGTCTTGTCGGGTGCGGCGCCGGACGACTCGCGCTCGGTCATTCCAGCGCGCCGGCCCCCATCAGGGCGCGGAGCTGGGCGCGGTTGATCTCGGCCACGCTCATCAGCAGGTGCTCGGCCGCCTCGCGGTACTCGTAGACGGACTCGCCCTCGGCCGCCTTGACCATCGCCATGTACGGCTGGAACGGGCCGGTGTTGTCGACCAGCGCCTGGTAGACGCGCTCGGGCACCGGGATCGAGCCGAGCAGCTTGGCGAAGGTCTCCTGGAACATGCGGTCGAGGAGCGAGAAGACGCCGCAGATGAACATCTCGCTCCTCATCTCCTCGTCCCCGTTGCCGGCGACGAGCTCTTCCATCAGGAGGCCGCGCCGCACCGCGGCGAACATCACCGGGCGCAGGTTGACGTCCTTGCTCGCCGTCGCGAGCAGGAGCGCGAGCCAGCGCTTCAGCCGCTGGTAGCCGAGCAGCATGATGGCGTGGCGGAACGAGCTGATCTCGACCCTGAGGCCGAACGCCGGCGAGTTGATGTAGCGCAGCAGCTTGAAAGCGAGCGACGGGTCGCGCTTGAGCGTGTTCTCGAGCTTTTCGATCGGGTCTTCGTTGTCGACGCGGTGGATCAGCTCCACGACCACCTGCAGGTCGGGCTGCGCCGTCGCCTTGCCCGTGCGCGCCGCGGTGGCGCTGATGGCGTCGTCGATCGGCCAGCCGAGGACGGCGTGCGCGCCGCGCGAGAAGCTCGCCTCCATCTCGGCCACCGTGCGCACGCCGGACTGGACATGGGCGATCGTGCGCGTCACGCCCTCGGGCGGCGGTGACGACGACGGCGCGGTCGACTCGGAGATGCGCCGGTCGTCGGACAGATCGATGATCGAGTACTTGAAGCAGGGCAGCACCTCGCGCGGCAGCGGCGCGTTGGGCCTGCCTTTCAGGAGCAGGGTGTTGCCGTTGCCGTGCAGTCGCACCAGGGCCTCGATGTTGTGCGGGTCCGCGGCCATGAAGTTGGGCACTTCGACCATCAGGTTGGCCGAGGGGCTCGCCTGGAGCAGGTCGTGCAGCAGGCTCTCGCTGACGACGTTGAGCGAGACGTTGCCGCCGCTCGCAGGCCAGACGTCGCCGACGGCATGCAGCAGCTGGGCGACGTCGAGCGTCGCGTCGGGACGCAGCGGATAGATCGAGAGGCGTGTCGCGGCGACCGTGCGGTTGCGGTCGATGAACGGGGAGTAGCCGAGGGCCACCTGGCCGAGGATCGCGACGTCCAGCAAAGTCAAAGCTCCCGGGCCCAGGGCGACGTGGTCGCCGCAGCCTCAGCCGTTCACGTACTGGAAAAGCGACAGGCGCTGCACCATCGAGTACGACTTGAGCGCCGCATCGTAGCCGCTTTGCTTCGTCTGAAAGTCCGAGATCGCGTGCACCATGTCCACATCTTCCGCGTTCGAGCGCTCCGTCGTGCTCGCCACCTTCTGGGTGTCGAGCCGGCCGGTCTCGCTGTCGATCCGGTTCAGCACCTCGCCGGCCGCGGCGCGCGCGGCGCCGAGGTTGCCCATCGAGGAATCGATGTCGCGCAGGCCGTCGGAATTGGCCTGGGCGATCTGCGAGGTCGTGCGGCCGGTCGTCTGCAGCGCGGCGACGGCCCTGTCGAGGGTGGCGAAGACGCTCAGCGTCGGCGTCGAGGGCGCGAGCGTGAACTGGTCGCCGGTCGCCGGACTGCCGCTGACGGCGACCGTCATGCCGTCGACGGTGATCGCCTGGCCGGAGACATAGGGCGCCGCGACGACGCCGGTCGCGACACCGTTCTTCAGGACGGCGTAGGTGGTCGCGCCGCCGACAACGTTGAACTGGAGCGTATAGGTCGAGCCCGTCAGCGCGGCCGGGTTCGACACCCGGCCGGCATCGATGGTCGCGTTCTGGACGGCGCCGCCGGCGCTGGTCACGAACACGCCGTTGCCCGTGCGCGCCGCGAGGAACGACGCGTTGCCGTCGGTCGTGAGCGGCAGGCCGGTCGTGCGCTCGGTGAGCGTCTGGCCCGTGGCCGCGGCGTACTGCACGCCGCCCGGTGCGTCGACGAAGGGCTTCTGGGTCGCGCCCTGGCCACCGAAGAGATAGGTGCCGGCGCCGTCGTCCTGGTTGGCGAGGGTCAAGAGCTGGGCGCGCAGGCCCTTGATCTGGTCGGCGATGGTCTGGCGCTCGCTGTCGGTGTAGCTGCCGTTGCCGGCCGCGACCATGAGCTCGCGCGCCTGCTGCATCAGGTCGCCGGCACTGCCGAGCGAGCTCTCGGTCTGCGCCATCGCGACCTTGCTCGCGTCGACGGCGCGCTGGCTCGTGACGGTGCGCTCGACGCTCGCCATCGCGCGCTCGGCGCGCGCCGCGGCGGCCGGATCGTCGCTCGCCTTCGCGACGCGCTTGCCGGTCGTCATCTGTTCCTGCAGCGAGGTCAGCTCGGTCTGGCGCTTCGAGAGCGCGTCGATCCCGGTGTCGAAGGCGGCGGCGGTGCTGATGCGCATGACTGAGACCTCAAGTAGGGAATGGCGGCGCCCGCCGGGCCGCCCCAAGGGCGCCGTGCGCCCCCACGGGGAGCAGCGAACGCAGCGAGCATGGGGGCTTCACTTTCAGTGGCCGATCTGGAGCAGGGTGTCGAACACCGTCTGCGCGATCTGCAGCATCTTGGCTGCCGCCTGGTAGCTCTGCTGGTACTGGATGAGGCGCGCGGCTTCCTCGTCGAGGTTGACGCCCGACTTCTCCGAGACCGCCGCCTTGGCGTCGCTCGCGATCGAGGCCGACTGGTCGGCGGCGAGGCTCGCACTCTGCACGCTGACGCCGACCGCGGCGAGCGCGCCGGCATAGGCGTCGATCACGTTGACGCCGGGCGACGTGACGACGCCCGCGACGCTGCGCTGGCCGACGATGCCTGCGTCGCGCAACGAGAGCATCGCGTTGGCGTTGCCGTTGTCGCTTGCGGGATACGCGGTTCTCGCCACGCCGATGACGTCGTTCTGCTTCGGCACGCCGGTGAGCTGGAGCGCGAAGCCGTTGAGCGAGATCGGCTGGCCGGCGACGAAGGTGCCGACGCCGTTGACCGTCGCCAGTGCGCCCGTCGTGTCGACCAGGCTGTAGCTGTAGCCACCGCTGTTGTCGGTGAAGGTGATCGTCGCGGTGATGTTCGGGTTCAGGCTCGTGCTCACCGCCGCGAGCGAGCCGAGCGTTGACGTGCCGGTGTTGGCGGCCGCGAACGCGGCTGCGACCGGCGACGCGGCGGCGATGCCTTTCGGGTCGTCGAGGGCGCGGCTGATCGAGCGCGTCGCGTTCGACACCGGCTGGAGCAGGAAGCGGTCGCGTGCCGATGGTGCCGGCGCGGCGACGTCGATGCGAAAGCCGTCGACGATGCTGCCGTTGCTCACGGTCTGCGACACGCCGTCGGTCAGGCGCGTCAGCTTGTAGCTGCCGGCGGGCAGCGCGGGGTCGGCGGCGAGCTCGTAGTCGCTCGGCTGCAGTTCCTTCGAGTTGACGACCGTGATCGAGACGCTCGGCACGCGGACGCCCGCGCCGTTGACGTACGACGCGACCGGCACGCCGGCGAGCTTGGCGTTGCCCGACGACGGCGCCACCGAGGCCGTGCCGAGCGCGAGCAGCGGCGCGCCCGCCGAGGCCGGCTGGCCGAGGTCGAGGCCGAGCGACTGTTGCGTGTTGAGGGCCCCCGCGATCGCCGAGGCGAGCTGGCCGATGAGGCCGCGCGCGTCCGGGATGTCGTGGTTCTGCACGCGCAACAGGCCCGCGACCGAGCCGCCGGCGATGAAGCCGTCGGGAAAGGCGCGCAGGTTGCCGCCGTCGCTGATGCCGACCTGCACCTTCGACGGATCGAACGGGTCGACGACGGTCGTGAGCGGCGTTGCCTCGGCGCCGAGCACGAGCCGCTGCGAGCCGCCGAGGAAGACTGCGAGGGTGCCGTCGTCCGCGGCCACCGTCGTCACCTGGACGATCTGCGACAGATCGCTGACCGCGGTGTCGCGCTGGTCGAGCAGGTCGTTCGGCGAATGCCCCGTGCCCTTGACGTTGGCGATGCGCTGGTTCAGGTCGGCGATACGCGCGGTGAGCGAGTTGATCGACGCGACCGAGGTCTTCAGGTCCTGCGTGATTCCGGACTCGATCGAGTCGATCTGGTCGGAGGCGCTGCGAAAGCGCGCGGCGAGGTCGCCGACGCGGGCCAGCGCAACCTGGCGCGCCGACGAGTCCTGCGGCTTGTTGGAGACGTCGACGAAGGCGTTGAACGCCTGCTGGGCCGCATGGCCGAGCCCGGCCTCACCGGTGGGGAAGACCTTCTCGAGCTGCTGCAGCTGGGTGCTGCGCGCCTGATCGGCGGCGGCCAGTGCCGCGGTCGTCGAGGCCTCGCGCGTCAGGAAGTCGCTGTGCGCCCGCGTCACGGTCGTGACGTCGACGCCCTTGCCGAAGAAGCCGCTGCCGGTCTGCTGGCTGAACGAGGTCGCGAGCACGGCGCTCTGGCGCGAATAGCCGACGGTGTTCGCGTTGGCGACGTTGTTGCCCGTGACCTGCAAGGCCGCGTAGTTCGCGGTCATCGCCCGCGCACCGATGCTCAGTAGCGAAGAAACGCTCATGTGGAAGCCCGCTGGACGCGCAATGTGGTGTTGATGACGCGCGTGAGCTTGTCGGCGTAGGCCGGATCCGTGGCATACCCGGCGCGCTGCAGGCCTTGCGCGAAGTCCTGCGCCGACGCCGCGCTCAGGGGAGCCTGGGCCGCCTGGGCGACGACGCCGGCATAGCGCGGACTCTGCTTCATCAGCTTCGCGTAGTCCTGGAACGCATCGTCGACCGACGCGTAGGCGCGGAACTTCGCGGTCATCTTCTGCGGCTCGCCGCCGACCCATTCGGTCGTCGTGATCTCGGCGGTCGGGCCGCTCCAGCCGGCACCGGCCTTGACGCCGAAGAGGTTGTGCGACGAACTGCCGTCGGCGTTCCTGATCTCGCGCCTGCCCCAGCCCGATTCGTGAGCCGCCTGCGCGACCATGAACGCGGCCGGGATGCCGGTCTGCGCCGACGCGGTCTGCGCCGAGGCCTGCACCGAGCGCACGAAGTCGGACTGGCGCTGCGACAGCGACGCGTCGCTCGCGACCGGCGTCGACGCGGCGGCCGCGCCCGCGGCGGCCGGAGCGGCAAGCGCCGCCGACGCGCCGACGCCCATCTGGCGCTCGAGCTGGCGCGCGATCGCCGCGGCGAGCCCGCCGGGCAATCCGGTCATCTTGTTCGCGTACTGCGTGTCGAGCATCTCGGTGCCGAGCTTGGTGCCTTCGTTGTCGAGCATCCCCGAACTGATCGTCGCCTCGCGCATGCTCTTCATCAGCTGCTGCATGAAGAGCGCCTCGAACTGCTTCGCGGTTTCCTTGATCGCCGCCTTCGGATCGCGTGCCGCCGCCGAGCGCAGTCCCGCGATCGACGTCGCATCGCCGGCCGACGCGCCCGAGCCCGGGAGCGACGACAAGGACGGCAGGCTGCCCGCGGCGGTCATCAGATGACCTCTAGCTCGGCCATCAGCGCGCCGGCCGACTTCATCGCCTGCAGGATCGCGAGCAGGTCCTGCGGTGTCGCGCCGAGCAGGTTCAGCGCCTTGACGACGTCGGCGAGCTTGGCGCCCGGCGCCATCTGGACGAGCGCTCCCGCTTGTTGCGTGATCGTGATGTCGGCCTTCTCGGTGACCCTGGTGTCGCCCTTGGCGAACGGGCCGGGCTGGCTCACCGACGGCGTCGTGCTGATCGTCACCGAGAGGTTGCCGTGCGCGACCGCGCACGACGCCAGCGTCACCGCCTGGTTCATGACGATCGAGCCGGTGCGCGCGTTGATCACGATCTTGGCCGAGGGCGACTGCTGCTTGATGTCGAGGTTCTCGATCTCGGCCATGAAGGAGACGCGCGCGTCCGCCGAGGGCGGCATGCGCACGCGCACGACCCGGCCGTCGAGCGCGTCGGCGGTGCCGCTGCCCATCTTCGCGTTGATCGCGCGCACGACCTCGCGCGCGGTCGCGTAGTCGCTTGAATTGAGGTCGAGCTGGATCGAGTCGCCCTCGGCCATCGGCGTGGCGACGCTGCGCTCGACCGTCGCGCCGTCGGGAATGCGGCCCGCGCTCAAGTGGTTGATCTGGACCTTCGATCCGGCCGCTGACGCACCGGCGCCGGCGATCACGAGGTTGCCCTGCGCCATCGCGTAGATCTGGCCGTCGGCGCCCTTGAGCGGCGTCGCGATCAGCATGCCGCCGCGCAGGCTCTTGGCATTGGCGAGCGAGGAGACGGTGACGTCGATCGTCTGGCCCGGCTGGGCGAACGCCGGCAGCTGCGCCGTCACCATCACGGTGGCGAGGTTCTTGAGCTGCATGTTGGTGCCGGCCGGCACCGTGACGCCCATCTGCTGCAGGAGCGCGAGCAGGCTCTGCTGCGCGAACGGTGCGGACGTCGTCGAGTCGCCGGTGCCGTCGAGGCCGACGACCAGGCCGTAGCCGACCAGCTGGTTCATGCGCACGCCCTGGACCGAGGCGACTTCCTTGATCCGCGCCGCGTGGGCGGGCGCCGGCCACCAGAGCGCGGCGCTGGCGAACAGGACCGCGAGGAAGATGGAGGCGCGCAGGATGCGGTCGATCGGATGCATGGCGAAGTACCGGGAAGCCTTCCAATTCTTCGCGGCCTCAGATCGGCAGAACGTTCAAAAAGAAGCGGCTGAGCCAGCCTATTCCCTGGGCATCGGCCTGGGCGCCGCGGCCGCGCTGCTCGATCCGCACGTTGGCGATCTGCGCCGAGGCGACGACGTTGCCGGTCTGGATCATGCGCGGGTCGACCTGGCCCGAGAAGCGCAGCACGTCGACGTTGTGGTTGACGCCGATCTGCTTCTCGCCCGCGACCAGCAGATGGCCGTTGGGCAGCACGCCGGTGACGACGGCGGTGATCGTGCCCGCGAAGTTATTGGTGTTCTCGGTCGTGCCGGCGCCGGCCGAGCTGATGCTCGTCGTGCCCGCGGCGGTCGCCCGGTTGAACGAGTTCGCGGCGAGGAACGGCAGCGCGGTGACGCCGGCCGCGACCTTGCCGCTCTTGTCGATCGAGCTCGTGCTCTTCTGCGTCGCCGAGATCTTCTCGACGATCTGCACCGTGATCGAGTCGCCGACGAGCCGGGCGCGGTAGTCCTCGAACAGCGGCCGGTACTGCGCCGCCTGGTAGATCGAGCCGTTCGACACCGGCGGCGCCACGATCGCGACCGGCGCGGCGTAGATCGGCGAGGCGATGTCGACCGGCGGTCGCGGGTTGAGCCGCTCGTTGACCGACTCGCAGCCGGTGAGGCCGGCGAACACCGCAGCGCAGATGACGGCGCAGACGACGACGGTCGCGAAACGCCTGAGCCCCAGGTCGTTCATAGCTGGGCGAGCTTCTGCAGCATCTGGTCCGAGGT
The DNA here is from genome assembly GCA_038236565.1 of Burkholderiales bacterium. GTDB lineage: Bacteria > Pseudomonadota > Gammaproteobacteria > Burkholderiales > Burkholderiaceae_C > Schlegelella_A. Next base: position 14,663 of record JBBRZP010000039.1, read on the forward strand.
CTGGATCGCCTTCGAGTTGAGCTCGTAGGCGCGCTGGGTCTGGATCATCTGCACCAGCTCCTCGACGACGTTGACGTTCGAGGTCTCGACGAAGCCCTGCTGCACCGTGCCCAGGCCGTTCAGGCCCGGCGTGCCGGCGTTCGGCGTGCCCGAGGCCGCCGTCTCGCCGTACATGTTCTGGCCCTTGGGCTCCAGGCCGGCCGGATTGACGAAGCTGGCGAGCTGCAGCTGGCCGACCGTCGACGGCGCTGCGGCGCCCGGCAGGACGACGCTCACCGTGCCGTCGTTGCCGATCGTCACGCTCTGCGCCGCTGCCGGGATCGTGATCCCGGGCTGCACCGTGTAGCCGTTGTTGGTGACGAGCTGGCCGGTGGCGCTCACCTGGAACGAGCCGTCGCGGGTGTAGCCGGTCGTGCCGTCCGGCAGCTGGATCTCGAAGAAGCCGTTGCCGCGGATCGCGACGTCGAGCGGATTGCTGCTCTGCTGCAGGCTGCCCTGGCTGAAGTTGCGCGAGGTCGCGACGGCGCGCGTGCCGAGGCCGACCTGCAGACCCGTCGGCAATTGCGTCTGGTCGCTCGTCGCCGCGCCGGCCTGGCGCATGTTCTGGTACATCAAGTCCTCGAACACGGCGTGCGAGCGCTTGTAGCCGTTCGTCGAGACGTTGGCGAGGTTGTTGGAGATGGTGTCCAGTTGCGTCTGCTGGGCCTCCATCCCGGTCTTCGAAATCCACAGCGATCGCATCATGGCGCGGCTCCGGTCAGTTCCGGCCATGGTCGCCCGCCGGGGCGATTCCTCAAGCGGCGAAAAGCGGTGCGGTTCGCGGCCTTCTCGGCAGGCCGCGGCGCCGCGGTCACGTCAGTGCGCGTCGAGCGGCATCGGCTCCGTCATCGCCACCTCGATCACCGAGACGTCGACGTGCGAGCCCTCGCCGCGCACGAGCAGGATCGGCACCGACACGAGGTTGTGCAGATGGCCCAGGTCCTGGCTCATGAAGAGCCGGCTCAGCGAGCGGCTGGCGTGCGTGCCGAGGACGATGAGGTCCGCGCCCGACTCGTCGGCCTGGCGCGCCACCAGCTGCTGGATCGAATCGCGGCCGCCGCGCACCAGCGCGGTCGCGGCGATGACACCCGCCGCCTCGGCGCGTGCCTGCGCCTTGCGCAGCACTTTCTCGCCCTGATCGCGCACGACGCCGAGCAGCGCAGTGGACGCACCCGTCGACGCGCCGTCCGCCCCCTCGGTGCTGAACGCCGTGTCGTCGACGATGTTCATGAGCTGCAGGCGCGCGCTCGAATGCTTCGCGATCTTGATGGCCTCGTCGAGGCCGCTCGTTCCGGCGCCGCTGCCGTCGACGGGAACCAGGATGAGTCGGTCCATGGGCGTGCGCGGTGCGAGGAAGGAGATGCCCTGATTTTCGGCCGATGGGTCCGTCGTCGATGGCCCTCGCCCGCACGAACCGTTGGCAACCCGGCAGTTTGTCGCTGTCCGCGACGCTTTCGCCTCAGCTGCCGCCGAGCTGCCGGTAGACCTCGTGCGCGACCCGCGTCAGCTCCTGGCGATCGACCGACGACGAGAGCGCGTAGCCGAAGTCCTTGTCGACCCAGTAGAAGACGTTGACGGGCCCGTCCTGCCCGAACCGGAACGCGGTGGGGGCGCCGTCCGCCGACCTCGGCGGCTCGCGCGTCACGTACAGGGTCAGCCGCTGGCCGGTCGCGTCGTGGTACATGAACTGCGCGACCGGGCCGGTCTCGCCCGGCAGCAGGCGGCCGCCGATCAGCTCGTAGCCGACGGGCTTCAGCGCCGGCGCGTGGATCGGCGTGCCGAGCCGCTTCGAGAGCCACGTGACGAGCTGCTGCTCCTGGTCGGCGCCGACCTCGACCGGCCGCCGCACCTCGGGCGTGTACACGGCGTGGGCGACCGCCGCCCGCAGGGCGAAGCCGGAGAGCGCGCTCGCACCCGGGCCGACCGACGCGACCAGCTGCGCGGCGTGACGATCGACGGCGCCGCGCGCGGTCCATGCGATCGCCGCGCTGAGCACGGCGACGACCACGCCGGCCGCGAGCGCGCGCCATGCCGATGGCTGCCGCGACGACGCCCGTCGCGCCAGCAGCGCGGGCGGCAGCACTTCGTCGAGCACCGGATCGAGCAGGCCGTGCAGCATCGCCTTGTGCCGCGACCACGCATCAACGCGCGACCGCTCCTCGGGCCGCTCCGCGAGGTAGCGCTCGACATCGGCGCGACGCTCTACCGACAGCTGGCGGTCGACGTAGCCATGCAGGTCGGCCTCGGTCACGCGCGGCTCGCCACCCGATGTCGTCGGCCGGTCCTGATCGTCGTCGCGGATGCTCATTTCACGCGCTGGATCCTGGCCGCCGCGGGCCGGCCTTCGAGCTCGGCACGCAGGCGCTCGCGCGCCCGCGACAGGCGCGACATCACGGTGCCGATCGGAACGCCGATCACTGTCGCGATCTCCTTGTAGCTGAGCTCTTCCACACCGACCAGGAGCAGCACCTCGCGATGCTCCACCGGCAGGCGCTGGAGGGCGCGCTCGAGGTCGCGCAGCTCGAGCCGGTCGCCGGTGGCGACGCCGGCGGTGGTCTCGGCGAAGTCGTCGCCGACGGCGTCCTCGGGCGTGCGCCGCTGGCTGCGCAGGCGGTCGATGTGCAGGTTGTGCATGATCCCGAACATCCACGCGCGCACGGCCCCGCGGCGTTGCCACATCGAGAAGCGCCCCCAGGCGCGCTCGAGCGTGTCCTGCACCAGGTCGTCGGCGCGCTCGGGGTCGTGCGCGAGCCCGCGCGCATAGCGACGCAGGCTCGGAATGCACGCCACGATCTCGGCTTCGTGCTGCGCCGCCATGGCGTCAGCGCCTCGAGAGACGAGTCGTGCGCAGCGCTACTTGATGACGTGCCACGAGTCCTTGAAGTTGTCGCCGGTCGTCTCGCCGGCCTTCTTGTCGCCGCCGTAGGTATACACGGGCTTGCCCTTGTACGCCCACTGGCGCGCGCCGTCGTCGCGGACGACGATGGTGAAGTCGCCCTCGGCCTTGGCGTCGCCGGCCGCGGCGGCCGGCGGCCAGAGCGCAGCGCACGGCCCGTTGCACACGCTCTTGCCGCTCGCGGCGACGTCGCGGTCGAAGGTGTAGAGCGTCATGCCGCTGGTGTTGACCAGCATGCCGTTGGCCATCCTGGCGGCCGGCTCGGCATGGGCGAGCGTCGCGACGAGCGCGGACAGGGACAAGGCGAGCAAGGCGAACGGGCGCGAACGGATCATCGAGGTCTCCATGGAGGACGAAGGGGTCGAACGCGTCATGGACGGCGCCCGACCGCGCTTTATTCCACCGACCTCGACGGGCGGTACGCGGCAGCAAGCCGCGCCTGCCCGATCAGCCGATCGAGAGCAGCTGCGCCGCAGCCTTGTCGTTCGCTTCGGCAGTCGTCAGCGACTTCATCTGCGCCTCGAACTGGCGCGCGGCCGAGATCATCGCGACCATCGTCTCGACGGCGCTGACGTTGGATCCTTCGAGCGCGCCGTCCTGGACGCGCGCGTTCGGATCCGCGGAGAGGTCGCCCTCGGCGGCGCGAAAGAGCCCGTCGGTGCCGCGCGTGAGCGGCGCCTCGGGCGTGACCAGCTTCAGCTTGCCGATCGAGGTGCTCTTGCCGTTGGCGGCGGTCGAGCTGACCGTGCCGTCGGTGCCGATGCTCACCTGCGTGTTCGGCGGGACCTGGATCGGGCCGCCGTCGCCGAGCACGGTCAATCCCGAGACGGTGATCAGCGTGCCCTCGGCGTTGACGTCGAGCGCGCCGCCGCGGGTGTAGGCCTCGGTACCGTCGAGCCCCTGGACCGAGAGCCACGCGCCGCCGCTCATCGCGACGTCGAGGTTGCGGCCGGTCGCGGCGACCTGCCCGGGCGTGGCGTCGTAGCCCGGCGTCGACTCGAGCGCGTAGACCCGCGTGCTCGCGCCGCTGCCTTCGACCGGCACGGCGCGAAACGCCGCCAGCTCGGCCCGGAATCCTGTCGTCGAGACGTTGGCCAAGTTGTTGGCGAGCGTCTCCTGGCGCTGCATCGTCGCCTTGGCGCCCGACATCGACAGGTAGATGAGCCGGTCCATGGCTCAGTGCAACTCGAAGGGAAGCGCCCGAGCGCCGGGCCGCCCCAAGCCGGGCGCCGCCCCCTCGGGGGGCAGTGAACGAAGTGAGGCGCCAACGGGCTTCATGACTAGCGCAGGTTGACGATGGTCTGCAGGATCTGGTCCTGCGTCTTGATCGTCTGCGCGTTGGCTTGATACGTCCGCTGCGCGGTGATCATGTTGACCAGCTCGGCCGTGAGGTCGACGTTCGATTCCTCGAGCGCGCCGGCCTGCAGCACGCCGATGTTGCCGTCGCCCGGCACGCCGACCAGCGGGTCGCCCGAGGTGAAGCTGCGCGCCCAGGCGTTGCCTCCGAGCGGCTGCAGGCCTTGCGGGTTGTGGAAGGTGGCGAGCTCGAGCTGGCCCGCCGGCTTGGTCTGGCCGTTGGAGTAGCGCGCGCTGATGATGCCGTTGCTCTCGACCTGCACGCCGATCAGCTGGCCTGCGGCGTAGCCGTCCTGGACCAGGTCGGTGACGCCGAACTGCGAGCCGTACTGGGTCGCCCCGCTCAGACTGAGCGCGACGCCGGTGATCGGCACCGTCAGCGCGCCGGCCGCGTTGGCCACCGCGGGAATGTCGAGGGCCACCGTGCCGACCGGGGCCGTCGGCGTGCCGCCGTTTGCCGGAAAGGTGATCGTCGTCGATGCCGCCGGGTTGCCGCCGGCCGTCTTGATCGGCGTGCCGTTGGCGGACACGTAGACGTTCCAGGTGTCGGCCGCCGACTTCTGGAAATAGTAGGTCAGCGCGACGCCCTGCCCCTTGGCGTCGTAGACGGTCTGCGAGGTCGCGTTGTTGTAGGTCGTCGGGTCGGTGAAATCGATCGGCGCGCCCGCCGCCGGCAAGGTCAAGCCGAGCCTCGCGTCGAGGTTGAGCTCCATGTCGACCTTGGTGGTGACCGCTGGCGTGATGCCCGCCGTCGGCATCTGCAGCGCCGTCGCCGCGCCGGCGACGATCGTGCCGGTGGCGTCGGCGGCGTAGCCCATCAGCCTTTGCGACTGGTCGTTGACGATGAAGCCGGTGCGGTCGACCTTGAACTGGCCGTTGCGCGTGTACGAGACGCCGCCCTTGGCGTCGCTCACCTCGAAGAAGCCGCTGCCGTTGATCGCCAGGTCGAGCGGGTTGTCGGTGGCGGTGATCGTGCCCTGCGTGAACTGCTGCGCCACCGCCGCGACCGAGACGCCGATGCCGATCGAGTTCTGGCTGCCGCCGAGGGCGTTGGCGTAGATGTCGGCGAACTCGGCCCGCGACGACTTGGCGCCGAAGGTGTTCGCGTTGGCGATGTTGTTGCCGATGACCTCGAGGCTCTTGCTCGAGGCGTTGAGTCCGGACAGACCTTGCTGGAAACCCATGGCTATGCTCTTTCAGAAGTCGCGGCCGGGGCCGCGGGGAAATCGATCAGTGGAAGCGGATCAGTTGAAGGCCTTGACCGAGCTGTAGGGCACGGTGCCCGAGTTCTGCAGCTCGAGGTTGAAGGTGGTGCCGCTGACGCTGATCGCGTCGACGCGGTCGCGCATCAGCGCGGTCGCCGTCGTCGCGACGCCGCCGCTGGTGGCGCTGACGCGGAAGGTGAGGCCGCTCGCGCTCGTCGCGGTGCCCGCGGGCCAGTCGAAGCTGTGCACGCCAGCGCTTTCGGCGCCGAGGTTGAAGGTCTGGACGACCGCGCCGCTGGGCGACAGGATGTCGACCTTGACCGCATCGGCGGCGCCGGCGAGCTCGAATCCGCCCTGGCCGACCGCCGTCGCGTCGTCGACGCTCAGCTTGTTGCCCGGGACGATGACGTCGCGGCCGACGAGCGAGGCGCCCTGCACGGCCTGCAGCTGCATGAACTGCGACGACAGGCCCTGCACCGTGGCGTTGAGCTGGTTGATGCCGGTGACGGTGCTGATCTGCGCCATCTGGCTCGTCACCTGGGCGTTGTCCATCGGGTTGAGCGGGTCCTGGTTCTTCATCTGCGCGACGAGCAGCTTCAGGAACCGGTCGGCCGCGTCGGCGGTGCTCGTGGTGCTCGCTGCGGCAGGCGTCGAGGTGACGCTGACGTCGCTCGTCGTCGAGGTGGGTGCGGTGACGGCCATGGTCGTTCTCCGGTGTGGACGGCGTGCCGTCGGGATCAGCTGCCCTGGCCGAGCTGGATCGTCTTCAGCAGCAGCGACTTCGCGGTGTTCATCACCTCGAGGTTGTTCTGGTACGAGCGCGAGGCCGAGATCATGTTGACCATCTCCTCGACCGCGTTGACGTTGCTGTAGGTGACGTAGCCCTCGGCGTCGGCGCCCGGGTGCTTCGGGTCGTGGACCTTGCGGCCGGGCGTCTGGTCTTCGGTGATGGTGCTGACGCGAACCCCCGCCGCCGTCGGGTCGTTCGCCGTCTGGCCGACGAGCTCGGTCTGGAAGGTGACCTGGCGCGCCTTGTAGGCCTGGCCGTTCGGCCCGGCGACGGTGTCGGCGTTGGCCAGGTTCGAGGCGACGACGTTGAGGCGCTGGCTCTGCGCGCTCGCGGCGCTGCCGGAGACGTTGAAGATCGACAGCATGCTCATGTCTGTTCCTTAGGTGGAGCTCATTGCCCGGTGATCGCCGACAGCGACGTGCGAACGTTGCTGTTGATGAAGCGCAAGGTGGCCTCGTACTTGATCGCGTTGTCGGCGAAGCTGGCCCGCTCGCGGTCCATGTCGACGGTGTTGCGGTCGAGGTTGGGCTGCGACGACGTCGCGTAGGTCAGCGCGCTGCCGGCCGGGCCGCCGCTCAAGCCCGCCGCGCCGGCGCCGATATGTCCGGCATGGCTGGTGGCGAGCGTCGAGGCCGACGGCAAGGTCGAGGTCGCGGCCTGGAGCGTCTTCGCGAAATCCATGTCGCGGGCGATGTAGCCCGGCGTATCGGCGTTGGCGATGTTGCTCGCGATCAGCCGCTGGCGCTCCGAGCGAAGCTGCAGCGCATGGCCCTGGAAGTCGAGCGAATCGGTCAATCGGTTGAGCATCGCGAGCCCCTTTTGTCGAGTGCGCCGGCGAGAGCCCGGATGGGGCCACGCCGACGTGAACGCATTGTCCGAAGCCCCGATCGACGGCGGCGCCGTGAATAGCAACGCGTTTCCCCGCCTGTTCCGGCGCTGCGTCCGGGCGGGCGCCTTCTACAGTGCGGACATGCTCCCGATCGTCCTGCTCGCCCCTCTGGTTCGCCTCTCGGCACGTGCCTGGGCGCGGGCTGCGCTCGTCGCCTGCGGCCTCCTGGTCGCCGCCTGGCCAGCCAATGCGCAGGAAGAAGCCGCGCCGCTCGCCGCCGGGCTGATCGACCAGGTGCGCACGCTCGCCCTCGGCGGCACGACGCCGGCGGGTGCGACCCGCGTCGAGGTCGTCGTCGGCCAGCTCGACCCGCGACTGCACCTCGCGCCATGCGAGCGCATCGAGCCCTATCTGCCGCCAAACGTCCGCCTGTGGGGCAAGAGCCGGATCGGCCTGCGCTGCAAGGAAGGACGCACCGCCTGGAACGTCTACCTGCCGATCGTCGTCAAGGTCTGGGGGCGCGCGCTCGTCGTGCCGGCCGGGGCGGCGGCCGGCTCCGTCCTGAGCGAGGCCGGGCTCGACGAAGCGGAGGTCGACCTCGCCGCCGAGACGACGCCGGCGATCCTCAACCGCAAGGCCGCCGTCGGCCGCACGCTCGCCCAGTCGCTCCAGCCCGGCCAGGCGCTGCGCCAGGGACATCTGAAGTTGCGCCAGTGGTTCGCGGCCGGGGAGACGGTCAAGGTCGTCGCCTCGGGCGAGGGCTTCGCGCTCGAAAGCTCCGGCCAGGCGATCACCAACGGGATCGAGGGTCAGGCGGCCAAGGTGCGCACCGAAAGCGGCGTCGTGGTCACCGGGCTGCCGGCCGGCGAGCGGCGCATGGAGCTGACCCTGTGAGCCCCCCGTGGCCGGCGGCCGTTACATGCTGCAAAAATCTCTAAAGTCGTGGTTGCCCTAGCCGATAGTCCATCCATGACGACGTTTCCGGCGTCGCCGGCGTCCCTTGGAGAGCCCCATGAAGATCGGACATCCTGCTAACAAGCCGCCCGCGGCATCGGCCACCGGCGCCACGCCCGCGCCGGCAGCCGACATCGCCAAGACGACGCCGACGCCCAAGCACGCGCCGGCAGCGGCTCCGGTCGACCCGAGCTCGACCGTCGCGCTCTCGAGCACGGCCTCGACCCTGCTCTCGAGCGGCGTCTCTGCAGACTTCGACGCCGACAAGGTCGCCCAGATCAGCGGCGCGATCGCTGGCGGCACCTTCAAGGTCAACCCCGAGGCGATCGCCGACAAGCTGATCGCCAACGCGCAGGAGCTCCTCGGCAAGGTGAAAGGCTGATGGCCTCCGCCGACGTCGCATCCGGTCACTCGCCGGAGCTCGAAGTACGCCTCGCCGCCGTCGAGCACCGTCTCGTCGCGCTCGGCAACGCCCTCCGGGCGCGCGACCCGGCCGACATCGACCTGCACGCGAGCGAGCTCCACCGCGCCCTCGCGATCGCCGTCACCCATTTCTCCGACGCCGCCCGCAGCGGCCCGCTGCCGCCCGCGCTGCGCAACCGCCTCGCGACAGCGAGCGGCCAGGTCGCGGCCCAGCGCGAGTCGCTGGCCCGTGCCACGGCCGCGCTCGACCGCGCGATCGACGTGCTGCTCCCTCGCGACAGCATGGCGCTCTACTCCGCCTACGGTGCCGCCGACCGCGGCATGTTCAAGAGCGGTGTGATCCGCGCCTGAGCGCGCGCTGCCTAGGCGGCGCAATCCGACATCGGCTGATCCTCGACCCAGCGCTCGGCTGCGGCGCGATCGTCCATCGGCTGCGAGCTCGTCGCGCTGCCGTCGAACAGCACGCGCCAGGCGCCGCCGCGCGCGTCGCGCACCCACACGGTCTGGAACATGCCGACGCGAAACACCGGCGCGCCGGCCTGCGTGCGCTGCAGGATGAACGTGCCGCGCGACACCGCGATCGTCGGCTCGCCGCCGATGTGGACGATGCCCGGCCGCCAGCGCAACGCCATCGACTTGCCGTCGACGATGTCGCCCCAACCGCTGACGACCGTGTCGCGGCCCTTGGCGGCATTCGGGGTGCCGGCGTCGAAGACCGTGCCGGCGTGGAGGAAGGATGTGAACGCGCCGAGGTCGTGAGCCTCCACCGATCGCGCGAAGCTCATTTCGCGCTTCCAGACGGCGCATTCCTCGGCGCTCGCCGGCAGGCGCTTGCTCGCGAGCGGCAGCGGGCGGGCATCGATCGGCGCGTTCTGCGCCAGCGCCGGCGCGAGCGCGCAAGCGCTCCAGAGCGTCGCCGCGAGCACGTGCGCGACCGCGGCACGCGTCCGGATGCTGTCGGCTTTCATAGCGCTCCGCTCCTCGACATCCCGAAGGACTTGGTCATGCGCACGCTGGTCTCGCGTCCACCGTAGTAGCCGGGAAGCAGCTGGGACTGCGCGTATCCGAGGCGGCCGTAGAAGGCGCGCGCCGCCTCGTTGGAGACGCGCGCCTCGAGCGTCACGCGGGCGATACCGGCGACCTGCGCGGAGCGCTCGAGCCAGTCGACGAGCGCACTGCCCACGCCGCAGCGCCGGTGCGACGGGTTGATCGCCAGCAGCAGCAGATGCGCCTCCTCGTCGCCGTACTTCATGATCGCGAAGCCGGCCCTCTCCGCCTCGTGCACGGCGACGATGGCGTTGGTGTCGCGGTGGCGCAGGTTGCGCAGGATGCGGTCGCGCGTCCAGCTCCAGCCGAGCCCGTGCTCGATGTAGTCGCGCGACATCTCGGCGATGCAGAGCGCGTCTTCGCGCGTCGCGAAGCGGATCGAAGCGGCCGGAGGATCGCTGCCCATCGCGGCATTCTGCGACAAGCGCCCGGAGCGATTTCGCAAGCTTCGCACCATGGCGCCACGGGCTGTATGCCCGTATGGGGTATCCGCTTAGCTCCAGTCAAGCTAGGATGAGCGGATGGATGTCCAGATTGCGGGGCCGATTGCGGGGACGGACTATCCGCGTCACTGGACCGAGTTTCTGGACTGGTTCGGCAGCGAAGAGGCCTGCTCGTCG
>JBBRZP010000040.1:0-24602 GCA_038236565.1 Burkholderiales bacterium
AAGCCCGCCGAGCGCGCGAAGCCGTGGTACATCGAGCCTTGATAGGGATGCGCGAACTGGTTGATCGAGAACGGGTCGCGGTCGGTGCCCCAGCCGCTCTTCAGGTTGCGGCGGATGCTGCCGAGGCTGACGGCGTAGTCGTCGCGGCCGCTGCCGAAGGCGCGGTTGAAGCGATTGAGGATGACGTCGAAGCCGACGATCTCGAGCGCCGGCAGCGCGAGGTCCTTCGGCCGCGACGCGACGGCCGCGATGGCGGCGGGCTCGGCGACGGCCGTCGCCGGTCCGACCGGCCGGGCGCTCGCGCTGCTCGCGGCTGTCGCCGGAGCCGATGCGCTGTCGACGACGTCGGCTGCGAGTGCCGCGCCGGACATGGTCAGCATCGTGGCCAGGACGAACGGCGCGGCGGCGCATAACGACGGGCGCACGGGACAGGAATGAGGGAGTGGATGGGGCATGGAGGGGCAATCGGGCGTGGCGCCCGCCAGCCTAGCCGCAAGCCCTTCGTCAGGAAGCTCCGCCGGGCGCGACGCGGCGCGCTCCTACGCGGCTCGTCCCGATCGCGTGGCGCTCCCGCGACGATTGACGGTCACGGCGCAGCGAGGGCAATGTCGTCGCGGATGAAGCCGTCGTGCCGCGCGACCTTGTCGTAGAGAGCGCGCGCGGTCGCATTGCTGGAAGGCGTTGCCACGCACGCTCGTAGGCGGCGTCGGCGAGGACCGTCGCGTAGAAGGTCTTGTAGCCCTCGGCGAGCTCCTGCCAGCGTGCGCGATCGCCGGGGCCGAGAGGCGCCACCGCGACCGGCGCGTGGTCGCGGGCCCGCATCAGCCTGTGCGGGCGCCGAAGCGCGCCGCCGATCGCGCCTTCGCCCGCTCGCCCTCGACGGCGCGGTCGCGCGGCTCGGCGCTCGTCACGAGCGAGCCGATGAGCTCGCGCGCGGTCGCGGCGATCTGCGCGACGGCGGCATCGAACGCCGCCTCGTTGGCCTTCGAGGGCACGCTGAAGCCGCTCAGCTTGCGCACGAACTGGAGCGACGCGTCGCGGATCTCGAGCTCGGTCGCAGGCGGCTCGAAGTTGAAGAGGGTCCGGATGTTTCTGCACATGGTGTGTGGTTCGGTGGGGCGTCGCCTCGAGCTGGCGTCCGCCGGAAAATTCTCAGGCGGTCGGCGAGTGCAGGGCGACGCGGTTGCCTTCGCTGTCGAGAACGATCGCGCGAAAGCCGTGCGGACCGATCGGCACGACGGCCTCGAGCACGCGTCCGCCGTGCGCGGTCGCGGCGGCGACCGCCGCGGTGAGGCGCCCCTCGGCGTTGAGGTAAACCAGCGGGCCTCGCGGCGAAGGCACGCCGTCGCCTTCCGAGGCGACCAGGCAGCCGGCGACATCGTCGTTGCCGTGCGCGAGCAGGCCGAAGCCGAAGCCCGGTCCACCTTCCTTCGTGACCGCGCTGCCGAGCACGGCGGCGTAGAAGGCGATGGCGCGGTCGAGGTCCACGACCGGGATGTCGACCCAGACGAAACGATGGCTCATGCGAAGGCTCCTTCAGTGCGACGCATCGCGGTAGGTGGCGTCGCCGTGCGGAGCCGCGCGAAACGCCGGCAGCGTTTCGGCCCGTTCGCTCAACGCCTTCAGGGCGGGGAAGCGAGCCGGCTGCACGAGCGCGGCCACGGAGGTCAGCTGGATGAATTGCCACGTGACCGCGCTGGTGACGCCGTCCTGGCCGATCGTCGCGGCTTCCGTGGCGAGCGGCCGGCACACCAGTTCCGCCTCGAGCGCGTCGAGCGCCGCGAGCATCTGGCCGGTGACGCGATCGACCCACGGCGCGTGCTGCTTGGCCTCGGGGCGCAATGCCCGCTCGTAGATGATCTGCACGCTCTTCTCGCATGCCGCCAGCGCCAGGCCGATGAGCCGCAGCGCGTGCTGGCGCTCCCGCACGCGAGCCGGCATCAGGCTCTTCCTGCCGGCGGCGAGCGCTTCTGCGTAGTCGAGGATCAGCGACGACTCCATCAGGACTTCGCCGTCGTCCGCGACCAGCGTGGGCGCCTTCACCACCGGGTTGATCGCCGCGAACGCATCGAACTGGCGGAACACAGAGATCGACGCGTGCTCGAAGGGCAGGTCGAGCAGCTGCAGGGAGATCGCGACCCGCCGGACGTAGGGCGAGTCGAGCATGCCGATCAATCGCATCGCGTGGCTCCTGTCATGCCGGGACCGTAACCGGTCGCTCGTCGCCGTGTCAATCGTCGCGGGGCGCTACGCTTCGCACCATGAGCGACGACACGACCGCGGTGCGCGACGGCCTCTTCGTCGCCGACGACGGCCTCGCGCGCTGCGCCTGGTGCCGCGGCAGCGAGGTCTATCGCCGCTACCACGACCGCGAGTGGGGCTTCCCCGTGTTCGACGAGCGGCGCCTGTTCGAGAAGATCTGCCTCGAAGGCTTCCAGGCCGGCCTCAGCTGGCTCACGATCCTCAACAAGCGCGAGAGCTTCCGCGCAGCGTTCGCGGGGTTCGACGCGGAGCGCGTCGCGCGGTTCGGCGCGAAGGAGGTGCAGCGCCTGCTCGGCGACGCCGGCATCGTGCGCCACCGCGGCAAGATCGAGTCGACCGTCAACAACGCGCGTCGCGTCCTCGAGCTGCGCGAGGAGTTCGGCTCACTCGCCGCGTACGCGTGGTGCTGGGAGCCGTACCCCGGCACGCGGCCCGGGCGGATGACCCTGGCGGTGCTGAAGACGCTCGGGCCGTCGTCGGCAGCGATCGGGATGTCGAAGGACCTGAAGCAGCGCGGCTGGAGCTTCGTCGGCCCGACAACGGTCTACGCCTTCATGCAGGCGATGGGGCTGGTCGACGATCATCTCGAGGGCTGCCACGCCCGGACCGCCATCGAAGGCGGCCGCGCCGCCGTCAACGGATCTTGATGCGGCCGAGCCGCTTCGCATTGGCGACCGCCTTGCGGTGCACCGGAGCCACGCCCTTGCCCAGGACGTCGAGCGCGGCGCGATGCAACGCCGACGCCGAGCCCGCGCTCGGCTTGCCGCCGCGCGACATCGACAGCATCGACTTGAAGTAGGACGCGGCCAGCGTCTGATGCGACTTGGCCGTCTGCAAGGCCATCGCCTTCCACGCGTCCGCAAAGGCGGAGTTCTTCTCCGCCACCATCAGCTCGAACTCCCTGCGGTCTCGCGCCGACAGCCGGGGACCGGCGAGCGCCATGCGCGCCATGCGATGCGCGACGACCTGCGGCACGGCGACGGCAAGCTCGGCGGCCTGCGCGGCGAGCGATCGCGACGGGGTCTTGCGGCGGATCGTCATGGCTTTCTCGCTCAAATCGCAGACTGTAGACCTCATCGCGCCACGGTGACGACGTGCGCCTGGATCCTGCCGTCGACGGGGCCGTCGCCGAACCGCGCCGCGATCGCCCGGGTCGAGGCGTCGGTGGCCGGCCCGAGGCCCGCCGGGTCACGGGCTTCGATCTCGCTGCGCCAGGGCGTGCCCTGGCAGTAGGCGATCGCGGCGAGCCGGGCGGTGGGTGCGCGGCTGCGCGCCGGCACGGTGTCGATCTGCGGCGTCGCGTCGAAGCCACCGGCACGCAGGTCGCGCGCAATCGCCGCGACATCGTGATAGCCGTGCGGCGTGCGCGCCATGAAGCGCGGCGGATCGTCGGGGAACAGGGCAGCGAGCGCGCCCGTGACGGTGTCGGCGAGCTCGTTCTCCTCGATCCGGTCCCAGACGTTGTAGACGAGGACGCCGCCCGGCCGGAGCACGCGGCGCATCTCCGCGAATGCCCTGGCCTTGTCGGGGAAGAACATCACGCCGAACTGGCACGCGACGGCGTCGAAGCTCGCGTCGTCGAACGGGAGCTGCATCGCGTCCGCCTGGCGCCACTCGACCGGCCGCACCGTGCCGACGGTGGCGGCCTGCTCGAGCATGGGCGCGTTCAGGTCGGTCGCGACGATCGCGACCTCGGGCGCGAGCGCCGCCGCGAGCCGGCGCGTGACCACGCCGGTGCCGGCGGCGATCTCGAGGACGCGCTCGAGCCGACGGGACATCAGCCGGCGCGTCAGGTCGTCGGCGTACGGCTGGAAGATGAGCGGCACGAGGATCTCGTCGTAGAGCTTGGCGATCGAGCCCGAGAACACCTTGTCGACATCGGGACGGTTCATGGGACGGTCTCCTTCCATGCGCTGTCAGCCATCGAGCTGCTGCAGCGAGCGTTGCAGATTCTCCCGCGCCCGCTGCCCAGCCGCTCGCGAAAGCGCGTCGTGCCGTGAATCGACGGACGCTCCAGCAAGCGCTGCAGCACGGCGCGGCGACGGACGCGGAACACGTCGTCGGCGACCCAGGCGTATTCGCGCCGCACCTGGGCTTCGTATTCGTCGAAGCGTGAGGAGTCAGACACCTCCATCTTCCTTCACCTCGGGTGAACAACCTCTTGGAAAACTCACCTAGATCGCGGCCTCGAGCAGGCAGCCGAACTCGCGGGCGAAGTCGACCGAGACGCGGGCGTGCACCGCGCCCTGGCGATCGAAGAAGCGCTGCGTGCCGGCGAGGCCGAAGACGCCTTCGTGCCAGATGTCGGGGTGGATGTAGAGCCCTTGTCGTCCGTCGAAGCGGAAGCACACGAAGCGGTCGGGCGTGACGTCGTCGCCAGGCAAGGCGAGCGGCGCGTAGAAGGGCTTTCGGTCGATCGGAAAGAAGAGCTGGCCGCCGTCGCGGTGGTAGTTGGCATGCCAGAGCATCATCCGCCTCGGCGCCTCGCCGTGGTCGGTGCGAGCGGTCTCGGGCGGCTCGGCGTAGGCCAGGAGATAGTGGCCGTCGACGGCGGCGTTGCGGCCGTAGAGGATGTCGCCGCGCCATTCGCTCGTGAACTCGCCCTGCGTCGTGCCGCCCTGGTCGCCGGTGTCGGCGTCGACCGGCCGCGTGCCGCGCGCGGGCCAGCGCACGATCTCGACCGCGCACGCGTCGGGGTCGTCGACCAGGCGGCCGTAGCCGGCGAGCGAGGCGCCGGTCGCGTCGACGACGGGCATGACGACGCGACGCAGCCCCGCGGGCAGGTCGGGATGGAGATAGTCGATCGGGGCTTGCATCGGTTGCTCCGTCAGGCGTCTGGTCGATCGCGCGGCACGAGGGCCAGGTACTCGTCCCGGTTGCCGCCGGCGAGCGGCTTGGCGAGCACGCGCACTTTCTGGATCCTGAGGCCCATCTCGATGCCGGGCCGCGCCCGGATCTGGACGAACGAGAGGCCGGACCAGAATCGCTCCGCGCGCGCGTTGCCGACGACGACGCCCAGGCGCAGCAAGCGCGCGCCTTCGCGTCGCGTCCACGCTTCGAGCTCGCGGTAGAGGGCATGCGCGACGCCCGTGCCGTGCAGCTTCGTCGTGACGAGGTAGAGCCCGATGAGCCAGACGCCGACCGCGAGCAGGTCGGACATGACGTTGGCCATGGCGATCAACGCATCCGACGCGTCGACGAAGCCGATGACCCACTTCTTCGTGTCCGTCATCGGAGGCGACGACTGGCGAGAGCTCACGTCTTGACGGCCTCGGGCGCCATCGCCAGCCACGCGGTTCGCTTCAGCCGGTACAGGCAATGCTCGCGCACCGGGCTGCCGGCCGGCACGTTGGGGTGCTCGAAGGTCCTCGCGTCCTCGGTCATGCCGAGGCGCTCCATGACCGCGCGCGAGCGGCGGTTGCCGACGGCGGTGAACGACACGATCTCGTCGAGGCCGAGATCCTCGAAGCCGATGCCGAGCGAGGCCTTGGCCGCCTCGGTCGCGTAGCCCCGGCCCCAGTGCGCGAAGGCCAGTCGCCAGCCGATCTCGACACAGGGCGAGAACGGGAATGCGGGTGCAGGAACTTCGAGGCCGACGAAGCCGATGAATTCGCCGGTGCGACGCAGCCCGGCCGCCCACAGGCCCCAACCGCGCTCCGCGATCCTGGCCCTCCAGCGGGCGACGGCGGCCGCGCTGGTCTCATGGCTCTGGAGTGCGGGGAAGTGCCTCATGACACGCGGATCGGCATTCATCGCGGCGAAGTGCGCGACGTCGTCGTCGTGCCACTGCCGCAGGAGCAGTCGCTCGGTCTGGAGCTCGATCGACCCGGTCGTCCGCATCGCTATCCGCCGGTCGGCGGGATCGGTCATGGCCGTGTCTCCACGAGGCCGATGCAGGCGAGGTCGAGGCAGCCCGCGCCCGCGCCCGCCAGGGCCACGACGCCGAGGGGTCCACGCGTCGCGGAAGGCGTCGGGCTCACGCGGCCCGGCGGTTCGTGCGCGCGGTGACCTCGATCTCGATCTGCATGCGCGGATCGGCCAGGCCAGCCGAGATCATCGTTGCCGCCGGCCGCACCTCGCCGAAGTAGCGACGCAGCACCGGCCAGCAGCTCGCGAAGTCGGTGGCGTCGGGAAGGATGTAGGTGACCCGGACCACGTCGGCCATCGTCGCGCCGGCTTTGCCGAGCGCGGATTCGATGTTCTCCAGGCACTGCTCGGCCTGCGCGACGACGCCGTCGGCGAGGGTCATGGTCGCGTAGTCGAAGCCGGTGGTGCCGGACACGAAGATCCACTCGTCGTCGACGACGGCGCGCGAGTAGCCGATGTCGCGTTCGAAGGTGGATCCGGAGCTGATCAGGCGTCGTGTCATGCGGCCTCCTACTTCGCCTTGCCGCCGAACGCCAGGAGCAGACCGCCGACGACGATCGCGCCGACGCCGGCCCAGACCGGGATGTTGACGGTCTCCGTCTTCGTGACCTTCAGCTCGAGCGGGCCGAGCTTGACCGCGGTCTTGTCGCGGTCATAGCTGAAGCTGCCGTAGACCAGGCCGAGCAGGCCGGCGACGATCAGCAGGAGGGCGACGATTCTCATGATGTGGCGGTCAGGTGCGGGGGCGTCATTCTGCGCCGGGGAAGCGTCGCACCCGCAGGCCGGCGCCGCGCCATCATGACAGCAGCCCTTCCGCCTCGAGCGCCTTCTGCAGCGCGGCGAAGCCGTCGACCTGACGCGCAGACAGGCCCAGCGCGCCGGCCGCCTCGACGTTGAGCGGCGAGTCGTCGAAGAAGACGACGTCGGCAGCCGTCACGCCGAGGACGCGCAGCGCCTTCTCGAAGCATTCGGCGTCCGGCTTGATGGCGCCGAGCAGGTGCGACGACAGGGCGACATCGAAGTGCCCGGCGAAGCCGTCGAAGCGGCGCCAGTGCAGCACGTTCGAATTGCTGAGGCAGGCGGTCCGATGCCGCGAGCGCAGGCGCGCCAGAAGGTCCGTGGCGCCGGGGTAGAGGCCAGTGGGCCAGGAGAGGAACTCGTCGAGGAAGGCCTGCGGCGATCCGCCGATGCCCCACTCCGTCATGAACGCCGCGGCGAACTCGGACGGCGCGATTCGCCCGAACTCGAACGAGCGCACGGCGCGCGAACGCAGCCAGCGGATCTTCAGCGTCGCGACGTCGGCGGGCTCTGACATCAGGCCGGTCAGGCGGTCGAAGGTCGCGTTCTCGAGGACGACGCCGCCGAGGTCGAACAGCAGGAGGCGCGGCTCGCGGCTCATCGCCCGGTCGGCCGGCCGGCGGACGCCATCTCCGCGTCGCCGACCGGCGGTCCCTTGAGCTCGACGACGTTGCCGTCGGGATCGTCGACATAGAGCGACGGCCCGTCGCCCTCGGCACCGAAGTTGAGCTGGACGTCGCCCTTCGGCGCGATGCCGTGCTGCCGAAGATGATCGAGCAGAGCGGTGGCGTCGAAGGGCTCGACCCGCAGGCAGAGGTGGTCCATGTTGCGTCCGCTCGCGGCCGCGGCGGCGCCCCCCACGCGGCCGAGTCGGCCGTCGACGGCGACGAGGTCGATCATCGACGCGCCGGCCCGCAAGTGGACCAGGCCGAGGTCGTCGCGGCGCCTGGCGACGCGGCATCCCAGCACCGCCTCGTAGAAGGCGACGGATGCCGCGAGATCGCGCACGCGCAGCACGACGTGGTCGAGCCGCTCGATCGCGAACGCCGGCCCGCCGTGGTCATCCGGCATCGGGCGCTCCGTCCAGGCGCTTGCGCATCGCGACGCCGGTGACGGCGTAGCCGAGGCTGTCGTACAGGCTGCGCGCGCCGTGGTTGAAGGCGAACACGCTGAGCCCGATCGACGCGAGGCCGAGCTCGCGTGCCCGCGTCTCCATCTCCAGGAAGGCGCGCCGCGCCAGGCCCTTGCGCCGATGCGCTTCGTCGACCTCGACGTTGAAGACATAGCCTGCCGACGCCCCTGCGACGGTCTGCACCGCGAGCCAGAGCGAGCCGACGGTGGCGCCGCTGTCGGGGTCGCGGATCTCGAACAGATGCGATCCCGGCGTGGCCAGCCCCTCCGGCAGCAGCCGCTCGTGCTCGGCCTCGGAGAGGGCCAGCGCCGCGTCGGCCGGCCATCGACCTCCGGCGACGTTCTGGCGCGCGTAGCTGGCCACGGCCGCCTGCCGGAATCGCGTGAAGACGGTTTCGCTCATCGGCACGAGGACAGGCACGGAATTCCTTTCGACGTCGCGACGGCGTCAGAGCGCGAGGGTCATGAACACCGAGTGCGGATCCAGGGCGTAGTCGGCGAACGGTCCGCAGCGCGTGAACCCGACGCTCGCGTAGAGAGCTTGCGCCGGCAGGAACGCCGGCTGCGATCCGGTCTCGAGGCTCAGCCGTTCGTGGCCGCGCGAGCGCGCGGTCGCGACGATCGTGTCGAGCAGCGCCCGCCCGGCGCCGCGGCGCCGCATCGCTTCGGGCGTCCGCATCGATTTCACTTCGCCGTGCCGCGCGCCGAGCTCCTTGAGCGCGCCGCAGCCGAGCAGCGTGCCGTCGTCCCAGGCCGACCAGAACGTGATCCCGGGCCGGCGTAGCGAGTCGAGGTCGAGCGCGTGGACGCTCTCGGGCGGCGAGATGCGCCGCATGTTGGCCAGGTGCTCCTCCAGCAGCGCGTGGATCTGCGGGCGGGAGAGGTCGTCGATCTCGATCTTCATGGGGCTGCGGGCGCCGGCGCGGGGATGCGCGAGATCTGGACGCTGACGATCCGCCAGCTGCCGCCGCGCCTCACGTAGATGTCGATGTAGCGGTAGTGGCTCGCGAACGGCTTGCCTGCGTACCGGCCGGTCATGCGGGTGCGACCGCTCAGCAGCGCGACGTCGCCGTAGATGCGCACATCGAAGTCCTCGACGCGGTAGGGGTCGATGACCAGGTCCGGTGACACGAGGTCGTCGACGAAGGACGTCTTCGTCTCGACGTTGCCGGAGCCGTCGATCTGCCGGAAGTCGTCGGCCATGTTGGCCTCGATCGCGGCGCGGTCCTTGCGCACGATCGCCTGGTCCCACCGGTCCGCCTGGGCAGCGAGCTCGACGGCGACCGCGCTTGACCTAGGCGCCTCGCCGCCGACCGCGACGGCGCATCCCTGCAGCAGGACGGCGGCGACCAGGAGCGCGATCGCTCGCGTGCGCAGCACGTGCTCGCGCGAGACGACGCCGATCCGGAACTGGCGCGCTGCGGTCGCCATCACGCGCTCGAGACTCGCCGCACCGACGTGATCGCGATCGGCGACGCCAGGCGCTGCGCCGGCTCGCCCCTGGCATGCAGCGCCCGGACGACATCGTGCCCGCTCACCACGCGGCCGAACGCGGCGAAGCCCTGGCCGTCGGGGTTCCTGCCGCCGCCGAAGTCGAGCTCGGGCTGGTCGCCGATGCAGATGAAGAACTCCGACGTCGCCGTGCCGGGCTGGCTGCGCGCCATCGACACCGTGCCGTCGAGATGGCGCAGGCCGGTCTCGCGCGTCGTCTCGTGGACGATCGCCGGCAGCGGCGGCGCGGTGTCGTCGGGGAGGTCGAGGCCCCATTGCACGGCCTCGATCCGAAAGCGCGTGTCGGGCGGCTGGTTGCCGAGCGTCACGACGCGGTAGACGGAGGCCCGGTCGAGCAGCCCGCGGTCGACGTAGGCGAGGTAGTTGGCGGCCGTCGTCGGCGCGACGGCGCTGTCGACCTCGATGTCGAACGTGCCGAGAGCGGTGACGACGCGCGTGCGCACCGTCGTGGCCGGCACCGCCGCGAACGCGTGCGACCGGACGCAGGCGACCGCCGCGAGCGCGAGGATCGGTCGTCTGCGCATGGCGCTACGAGCGGACGAGCGTGATCGCGTCTTCCGGGCACGCCTGGACGCACAGGCCGCAAGCCTCGCATGCCTCGATGCGGACGAGCGAAGCCTGCTGCCAGCGATGCCCGAGCCCTTTGAGGCGGCCCCTGAAGCTCAGGCCCGAGCGCTGCTCCTTGGGCAAGGTCGCGACCGCGAAGACGGAGACCGGACAGACGCGCACGCAGTCGCCCTTGCCTTCGCAGCGATTTCGGTCGATCACGGGGCGGAACGCGCCCGCCTCCTGTTTGCATTCCGCGGGACGGGACAAGGTGAGGACTCCTCGGAAGTGATGGCGGCGCAGCGCCGTCGGCGAGAGTGTGCGCGAGAGTGAGAGGTTCACCAGGGTCTTCATCGTGGCGTTTTCTTCGGCGCTACCTTGCCCGCCGCGCGGGCCTTCGCAGGAGCCTTGGGCCTGGGCAACGGCAACGCGCGCGCCGTGACCTCGAAGACCTTCCGCAGCAGATCGCGGTCATCGGTCTCCTCGTCGATCCGGAAGTACGACTTGGCGCCCGGAAACGGCGGATGCTCGTTCACCGCGCCCAGCGCGATCCGGCCTGCGTCGGTGGACTTGAGGTAGAGCTGGTTGTCGCAGGCGAAGGCGATCACCTTGCCGTGCAGGTAGATCGCGTACTCGCCGAACATCTTCTTGTACGTCAGCTCGGTGCCCAGACCGGACTGCGACCGGATGTGCTCGACGAAGCTCAGTTCCGTGGTCATCGCGTCGGCGGCGCTCAGGCCTCGGCGATGACCGCGATCGACACCTTCATGCCGCGCGGCCGGACCGGCAGCTTGGCTCCCTGGCGCGCCGGCGGGTCGCTCGCGAACCACTTGCACCACTCCTCGTTCAGACCGGCGAAGTCCTCTTCTTCCGCCAGGACGAAGGTCGCGCTCACGACCTTGGCCAGCGAGCTGCCGGCGGACTCGAGGATCGCAGTCACGTTCTTCAGGCACTGGGCGGTCTGCTCCTGGATCGTGGCGCCGACGATCTCGCCCGAGCCGGCGTCGAACGGACCTTGGCCCGAGACGAAGACCAGCCCGGCGGCCACGACGGCCTGGCTGTAGGCGGGCGGCGACGTCGGCGCCCGCGCTGTCTTGACGATGTGCTTGGTCATGCGCGTGATCTCCGGGAGATGAGACGTTAGCGGCGATCGCCGATGTCTTCAACCGCGCGCGTGGATGCGCGTGTGGTTAGCATCGATCCCTGCCCTTCGTGGAGGTGGACTCGATGAAGCTGATCGCTGTCGCGACGTGTGCGCTGTCGCTGCTGCTGTCGGGAGGAGTGCTCCGCGCCCAGGGCTCCGGCGAGCCGGCCAAGGTGCCGTTCGACCCGGAGCTGGCCCGATCGGTCGGGGCCGACGACAACGGCATGCGGCGCTACGTCCTCGTCGTCCTGAAGACCGGACCGACCCGCGTGCCTGCAGGCCCCGAGCGGGACGAGATGTTCAAGGGCCATTTCGCGAACATGAGCCGCCTGCAGGCCGAAGGAAAGCTCGCCCTCGCCGGACCGTTCGACGGCGTCGACGGATGGCGCGGACTCTTCGTCTTCGCCGTGTCCGACATCGACGAGGCCAGGCGGCTCGCGGCCACCGATCCCGTGATCGTCAAGGGCGAGATGGTGGCCGAGTACCACGTCTACTACGGTTCGGCCGCACTCATGCTCGTCAAGGACGCGCACGATCGCGTCGCGAAGAAGCGCTTCTGAAGTGCCCGTGTCGAGCGTCAGCGCCGCCTTTGCGCGACGATCGCGCAAAGGCACGATCGTGTGGCCGAGGTCGATGCTCACGAGCCTCGCGTGGCCGAGCGGCCCTCTCGCCATGCAAGCATGAGCAGTCCGAGCGCGCCGACGTGGAAGACGATCGCGGCGGCGGCGATGAAGCTCAGGAACCAGATCAGCACCGAGGCCGCGACGAGCGACGACACCCCGACGACGTAGCCGGCGGCGGCCCGCGTCGACACCGGTCGCCCGAGGCGCCAGAAGGAGAGCGCGACGGCGGCCAAGGCCAGGCCTGCCTTGAGGACGGCCATGCCGCGCAGCAGGAACACGAGCTCGGGTTCGACGCCGGCAATGGCGGTCGGGCCCGCGAGCGCCGCGGCTGCCAGACCGGCAACGATGCAAGCCGTCGCCAGCGCGACGCGCCAGGCGAGCGACCGCGACCCGCTGCGCAGCGCGATCGCCGGCCGTCGCGCCGGGGCCTCTGTCGACGAAGGAAAGACGGCGGACATCGGCGCTAGCTCCCGTCGGTCGCGACCGGGCGAGTCTCGGTCCCGGCGCCGAGCGTCACATGCAGCATGCGGCTTGGCACCAGAACCTTGGCCGTGTGCCAGACGCCGCGCGGCACGACGACGGCGCCCGTGCTTCGCATCTCCAGCACCGCAAGGCCTTGCACCTGCTCGAGCATCAGATCGACCGAGCCCGACAGCAGGTAGACGAACTCGTCGCCGTTCGGATGCATCTCCCACGTCGGCCAGTCTGCCGTGAACTCGAACTCCGAGACGAGCCAGCCGTGTCCGAGCGTGTCCATCTCGTCTTCTGGCAACGCCCAGAACGCGTCGCCGCCCGGCAGGCGGGTCGCCTTGCCGCCGCTGCCGAGGTTCACGTATGTCGTGCGCGGATCGAAGAGCATGGTCGTCTTTCTACCCGAGATCGCGACTCGGCTCCGCACGGTGCGCGGCGAGCAGGCGTTTCGGCGCCTTTCGCGACCAGGCCTGCTCGAGGAGCCGCGTCACAAGGGCGGGCGTCGCCTTCGCCAGGACGATCCGCACGCCGACGACGCGCTTGCCCCACGTGAGGACCTCGACGCCGTCCGGCTCCAGCGCCAGGGCCACTTGCCGTTCTTCCTCGTCGACGAAGACGTGCAGATGCTCGCCGTCGGGCGGAGCCGTCGCGAAGATCTTGCCGCCGACGCGAAAGGAGGCGAACGCGAAGTGCGGCTCCTCGGTGACCGATGGAAGCGACATCGCGATGCGGCGGGCTTGCACGAGCTTCATGCGCGCTTCTCCATGGCAGTCAGCAGTCGTTCAAAGATCCTCGAGCTTCAGCACGGTCGCCCAGTTTCGGGTGGTGATGCCGCGGCCCGTCTTGCCGAGCAGCGCGGCTCCGGCCTTGCTCTCGAGAATGCCGCCGGTGCAATGGAGGTAGGCGGCCTGGCGGCCGATGTGAAGCCGCTCGGTCGGCTGGAGCATCGGCAGCAATGCGGAGAGTCCTTGCAACGCGCGTTCGGTCTGAGCGAAGGCCACCAGACACCGCGAGTGCTCCGCGTCGGGCAATGCGAAAGGGTTCTCCGCGACGACGGCCGTGAATGCAGCGGCGGACTTGACCACCACCAGAACGTCGACGCCGAGACTTGCCTGCAGTCGGACGCCGATGGCCTGGGCCAGGCCGGGCGCCGAGCGCGTGGTCGATCGGAACACGGCGTTGCCGCTGTTCAGGAGCGTCCGGACGTCGGTGCATCCGTGGCCCTCGAGCAGCGTCCGGAACGCCGCCATGGGCACGCGGTTGCCCTTGCCGACGTTCACGCCACGCATCAGCACGACGAACTGCGGCATCCCCGACGCTCACGTCCGCGACGAGTCGCGGGCCCTTATGTCCGCAAGGAGGCGATCAACGGGGACAGCGCGAGGCCGGCGGCGCCCGCGACGACGAGCCACACCAGCACGCGCTTGACGACGGCCAGATAGCGCCGGCGTTCGGCCGGATCCGAGAGCCACGTGCGGCCGAAGCGCGTGGCGCTCGCGCCGACCACCAGGAAATAGCCCGGCAGGTACAGGAACAGCGTCAGGACGACGAACCACGCGAGGTTGTCGGCGAGCGGCGACGCCGACCCGTCCTTCGCGCGGAAGAGGTCGAACGGCACCAGCCCGGCGGCGGACCAGAGGCCTGCGGCGGCGGCGCTGCGATACGAGGGCTCGATTGCCACGCCGCTATCCGGATTGAAGCATGGCGGACATGCGCTGGTGAACGACGTTGATCGCCTTCAGCGGCCGGAGCATGACCTTGAACGCGACGATCTGCCCGGCGTCGTTCCAGGTGATCAGGTCGATGCCGTTGACGAGGACCCCGTCGATCTCGGTCTCGAACTCCAGCATCGCGTCGGAGTCGCCGACGATTTCGCGCACGTAGCGAAACGTCGGATTGAAGAACACGTTGAACGCGGCGCTCAGGTACTTCTCCGCGATCGCCCGGCCGCGCTGCGGCGTGTGGACGACGGGCGAATGGAAGACCGCGTCTTCCGCGAGCAGCGCGTGCAGGCCTGAGGGATCCTGCGTGCGAACGAGCCGGTGCCACGTTTCGAGAGGGTGACCCGCGGCGCGACCGGACCTCACGCGCGCAGCCCCACGAGCCAGGGTCGGACCTCGAACGTGAGCAGGCCGGACGCGACCGCCGGGTCCACGGCTGCGAACGATCGCAGCTCATGCTCCTCGACGTTCGCCGCGGCGATCATCATGCCGCCCGAGGCCGCGTCGAGAAACGGCCCGCCCATCACCAGCTTGCCCTGCTCGCGCAAAGTCGCGTAGTGGGCGACATGAAGTCGCACGCCCTCCTGCTCGAACATGGGGACGCCCGCTTTCCACGCCGGGCCAGGCCGATGGACGACGACGTACTGTGTTGGCTTCATCGTGCCGCGCTGCGCATGGGCACAGGGTAGCGGCACGCGCCGCAAATGCCAAGATGTCCGGGACACGCCGCTGCGGGCGCCGAGCATGGTCTGCATCGACTGTATCGATGCGCCGCCGCTGGCCTCGATCACGCGCTGCGACGCGGTGTTCCACGGATCGGTCGGGATCTCGACGTACGACAGGCCTTCGGACCTGGCGTGCGCCGCGAGCGATCAGGCCCACCCCGCCGTCGTTCTCGCTCGCGAAGACGAAGATCTCGTCGCCCTCTGCGATGCGCTTGCCGCCGTACATCGTCTTCTGGGCCGGGAACGAGGGCGCGTCGGCGATCGCGGACTTGATCGCGAACATCAATCGCTCGCCCGGTCGCGCCGGACCGTGCCGAGGATGGCCGCGGACTCGCGCACGGAGGCGGGCAGGTCGTGGCAGGCGAAGTGATGCAAGGTGATGTGCGCGGCGAGCCGGCCGACGACATGCGCCCGGCTGACGATGCGATGGCGGCTCGTCTCGTCGAACAGCTCGACCGTCGAGATGGCCTCGTCACCGTTCTCGACCACGGTCGGGCGCCCGAACGTCCAGTCGGATCCCGGCCGGCGGAAGAACGCGGCTTCGTGGAGCTGCTGGACGTGGGCGGCGATCCCGGCCGGCGAACGGTTCGCGTCCTGCGCAGTGAAGTCCAGCGTCGTGACGTAGGCGCCCCACGGCTTGTCCTGGCGCTCGAAATAGAGAGCGGGCTCATCGGCCTGACCGACGGGCGACCATCCATCGGGGAGCGTGAAGACGCAGGGTCGTGCAGTGATCTCGATGCTCATGCCATGGGTCCAGACGGCGCTTCAAACACGTGAAGAGAGAGATCCGGCATCGGCATCGTCGATCGATCCCGAGTCGAACCGCGCCTCGTTGCAGATCGCGCCGATCGTTCGCAGCGGGGCGCACACCTTGCCGTCTTCCTGAGCCGAGTCCGCGAACGAGACGAGCGCCGCGACGAGCAAGGAAATCTTCATGGTGGTGTCACTTCGAGTCGGACTCACGCACGCCGGACGAGGCAGGAGAAGCAGCCGCGCTTGGCATTGTGGAGATGAATGTAGCGAACCATCGGGTCGCCGAAATGCCGCTCGATCTCGGCGGCGACGACTGCGCCATCGCACACCTCGGCAGCGACGATCATGTCGCTTTCGTCGTACGCCCTCAGCGAGATCTGGCGCAGGCCGACGTACGCCGGGATCTCGCCGAGGTCGAGGGTCCGTTGCGTCGCGCCGACGCGCACGTAGATGGGGCCGGAGGCTCGATACGGTGAATGCGCCGGCTGGTGCTCGTGTGCCAGGAGCAGAAGCTCTTCGCCGGGTTCGGCGTCCGACAGGCTGATGCGACAGGGAAAGCCGGGCTTGGAGGTGGCCGTGACGCGACGGGCGCCGAGGTGCGCAAGTTCCTCCGGCGAGAGCCGGAAGAGCGGTTCGAAAGGTTCGGGCGAGAGACCGACGAGCTGGAACGAAGGCATGGTGCAAAGAGGATCGTTGTCGATCGCCCATGGTGCGACGGCGCGGGCTTCGACGCTAGCCGGATTCGGACCTGCCGCTGCAGTCGCGCGTCCCGGGCTCGCGAAGAACCTGGGCTCACCAACCGGTCAGCGCAAGCCGACTCTCCCGGCTGCCCGTCCCGCTGGATCGGGGTGCGACTGCAGCGTGCACGTCTAGCGCCGCGAGGCGAAGCTTCGCCGGTCGAACAGCCCGCCTGCCGGGAAGCGTGGCAGCAGACGGAAGAAGCTATCCCTCGAGCTGCTCGCGCTCGTTCTCGCACCACGGCCTTTCGTCGTCGGACGTCTGGCCCAGGCAACGCAAGGCGACCTGGCGATGGGCTTGGAACGAGGCGCCGTCGCCTGCAGCGCGATGCGCGCAGGCGAGCACGGAATGGGCGAAGAACTGCTCGAACGGTGGTGCGTCGTTCCGGTCGCAGACATCCACGCAGCGCGCCGCGCTCTGTGTCGCGGCCAACACCTCGCCGGCTTGAAGCCGGCTGCGCGCGAGCCGGTACTCGGCGCGCTCTTCTTCGAGCCAGGTCCCGACCTGTCTCCAGTACGCCAGAGCCGCCTCGGCGGCCGACAGCATCGCCCGGGAGTCGCAAGGCGATCGATCGGTCTTGCCCTCGAGAGCGACCGCAAGGTTGTTTCCCCCCGCTGCGAGCGAGCGCATCGCAGGCGTGCCGAGAGCCGAAGCGCCTCGTGCGGTTTCCAGCGCTCGTTCGTACGCGAAGATGGCCCGCGACAGGTCGCTGCGCGCAGCGAGCGCCGACGACGCATTGGCCAACGCGGTGACCTGGTCCTCCGCGGGGAGGGCGTCAAACGCCGTGGCGTCGCCACTGCCGTAGCGCAGCGTGGCGGTGCCGATGTCGATCGCGCGAGCGGCAGCGATGTCCGCGTCCGACCCCGAGCGCCCACGAAGCGACGCGAGTAGATCGACGCCGTGACTCCACAGACCGAGATGCTCGCCGTAGACATGCGTCAGCAGTCGCACGAACGGCGCGACGTCGCCTGGCGCCCGGACGAGGTTGAACGATGCGGCAAGCCGCTCGGCGACGTCCTGCGCGCGATCGCCGTGATCGTTCCAGGCCGTCTTGAGAAACGCGTCGATGGCCACGTCGGGGTCGGAGCTCACGGCACGGTCCTGAAGCTGACGAGCTGTCCGGATCATCGCGCAAGGATGGCCTTGAAGTCCTCGAAGCCGATGGGCGCCGAGGTATGTTCGTGCGCGATCCGAAAGACATGCCCGCCTTCGCGAAGCACCCAGGTGAGTCGGTTCTGCATCGAGCGAAGCGGCTCTCCCTGCGCGGACTCCGCGGCGTAGGTGACGACGGCGCTGACCGTGGCCAGGGCCTGCTCCGCGTTGGTGTGCACCTCGGAAAAGATCACCCTCACGCGTTCGGTTCCCAAGGAAGAGAACCATCCTTCCACCGCGATCTGCCAGGACGGTGCTCCTTCGTACAGCCAGACACCCCACGCGTCGAACACGCGCACGGTCGGCTGATAGAGACGCATGAAGGCCGCGACGTCCTTCGCGAACACCGCTGCCGCGTACGACCCGATGACGCGCTCGATCTGCTTTTCCGTGTCGCTCATGTCAATTTGACTGCTGGCCGATGCGAGTGGCATGAGAAAGGACGACCTGCCAGAGACCATTTTGCAGTTCGTAGGAGTCCGTGTGCCAACAGGCGAACGATGAAGTGCCGCCAGCCTGCAAGGGCATCTCGAGCTCGGCCCGGTAGAGAAGAAGCACGACCTCCGTGAACTGACGCACGACGATGTCTGCGGCCTGCCACCTGAGATACGTGATGGCGCCCGTTTGAACCGCCATGAGATAGGACTCGCGCGAACGGGCGTTGCCGCCCGGGGTGACGAGGTGGAATTCTGGTGAATGAAGCGCCCGGCAAGCTCCATGTCGCGCTCGACAAGCGATTGCAAACGCGTCCGCTCCAACGAGCGGAAATCATCGGCAGAGGAAAGAACTTCCGCTGAATTGACAGGAGCCATCGTGTTGCCCTTCGTATTGCCAATCTGCCAGCTCTGCCGCTCTTGAGTTCCCTGCAGACGTCCGCCGCGATCGCTCCGACTTGCTGATTCAGCATGGCGGAGCTCTCGTTTCTCGAGTATGGATCGGCGGTGGCGGCTCAGCGGAAGGGCTGGCTACGGACGTTGTGGTGCGTGACGAACCGATCGATTCGCTGCACGAGTTGCTTGACGCCCTCGAACGAGCCGCGACGGACCTCCAGCAGCGCACGTCCACAGGCTGAAGGGCTCGCCTTGTGGCGAAACACTGGCGTTCGAGGACATGCTCGCAAACCAGAAGTTTCCGCCTTCTGTCAGGATTTATCTCCCTCGAAGTGGTGAACTTGCAGAAAACATTCGCGTTGTGGAAACATGCACGATAAAGTGATCGCAAAGCGAGAGCTTCGTTTGGATACGGGAGAGTCCCATGGCGGGAGCGGAACGGTCTTGGGAGGCGGACGAAGATGCGGCGCCGGCAACTTCGAGCGAAGCCGCGCGGGGGGGCGCGGCCCCGTGCCCGCCGAGCCGCGAGCCCTTGGCGGGGCTGGCCGCACTTTGCCTGCTGGCGCGCATTCACCAGATCTCGGCGGAACCCGCACACCTCGCTCACCAGCTCGGATGGTCCCCCGGCCACGTGACGGGAACGCAAGATCTGTTGCTGGCGGCACGCAGTCTCGGCCTCAAGGCCAAGGCATCGCGAACGACGGCTGACCGGCTTGCGCTCGCCCCGCTACCGGCCTTGGCGCTTGTTCGCGACGCTGATGGAGCGGGGCTCGTCGTCGTCCTGGCGCAATGCGATGGACAGCGTGCTCTCTACCAGGATCCATCCGGTGTGTTGCAGGGCGGGCGGCCCGTCATCGAGCCGCTCGATGTGTTTGGGGAGCGGTGGACCGGCGGGTTGATCCTCGTGACGAGCAGAGCGAGTTTGGCTGGCTCGCTGGCCCAATTTGACTTCAGTTGGTTCATTCCCAGCCTGGTCAAGTATCGGCGCCTGTTCGGAGAGGTTCTGCTCGTCTCCCTCTTCCTCCAGCTGTTTGCGCTCGTGAGCCCGCTTTTCTTCCAGGTGGTCATGGACAAGGTGCTGGTGCACCGGGGGCTGACAACGCTGGATGTGCTGGTGATCGGTCTGTCCGTCGTGGTCGTCTTCGAGAGCGTGCTGACCTTGCTCCGCACCTACGTCGTCAACAGTTCTGCGGACGTCGTCGTCGAGCTTGCGGGCGGCGGCCTTGACTCGGTCGAATCATCTGTGACATACAGCCTGGCGGCCGAGGTGGAAAGGCTCACGTTGACGGGCACCGGCGGGACATCCGCCACGGGCAACGTGCTGAACAACACGCTGGTGGGTAATGCTGGCAACAACACCATCGACGGTGGTGCGGGCGCCGACACGATGATCGGGGGCGCCGGCAACGACTCCTATGTGGTCGACAACGTTGGCGACGTCGTCGCCGAGAGCGCCGCGGGTGGCAACGACACGATCCGGGCCTCGATCACTTATACGTTGTCGAGCGAGGTCGAAGTACTGCAACTGACCGGAACGGTTGACATCAACGCGACCGGCAATGCTTCGGCAAACGTCCTGTTTGGAAACGCGGGTTCGAATCGGCTCGACGGCGCCGCGGGTGCCGACACGATGCAAGGCGGTGCCGGCGACGACACCTATGTGTTGGGGCGGGGCTACGGCACCGAGTCGGTCCAGGAAAACGATGCGACGGTCGGCAACAGGGACGTCCTCAGCCTCCTGTCCGGCATCTCGGACGACCAGGTCTGGTTCCGCCACGTCGGCAACAACCTCGAGGTCAGCATCATCGGCACAAACGACAAGGCGGTGGTACAGAACTGGTATCTGGGTAGCCAATACCACGTCGAGCAGTTCCAGACGTCGGATGGCAAGACGCTCCTCGACTCGAAGGTGCAGGACCTCGTCAATGCGATGGGATCGTTTGCCCCCCCCCGGCATCGGGCAGACAACGCTGCCGCCGTCGTACCAGAGCGCTTTGCTGCCGGTCATCGCAGCGGACTGGGGGCCCTGATCGGAGAGTCACCCGATCGTCGGAGCAAACCCGTGCGCCTGCTGGTCGTCCATCAGAACTTTCCTGGCCAGTTCGGCTTCATGGTGGGAGAGTGGGCGAAGCGTCCCGGATGGGATGTGCGCGGCCTCGGCAGCGCGACCGCGCCGGGGCTGCCAGGCTTCGACGCGCTTGTTCGCTATGCCTTGCATCGCAAGGTTCACGATGGCCAGCACCCATATCTGCGGCAGACGGAAGCGGCGACGCTGTACGGGCAAGCGGCAGCGCGCTCGATGCTAGCTCTGCGAAAGAGCGGATTCGTGCCGGACGTCATCCTTGCTCATCCGGGCTGGGGCGAGACGCTATACGCCAAGGATGTCTTTCCGACGGCGCGCCTGGTTCACTTGTGCGAATGGTTCTACAGCGCCGAAGGCGCCGACCTCGGCTTCGATCCCGAGTTTCCGATCACGTTCGACGATCGCGCGCGCATCCGCACCTGGAACGCGCTGCACACCTTGAACTTGAGCCAGTGCGACCTCGGCATCGCGCCCACTCAATGGCAAAAGAGTCGTCACCCTGAAATCTTTCATTCCAAGATGGTCGTGCAGCACGAAGGCATTGCGATCGACGAGCTTGGACCGGACCCGACGGCAACAGTGACCACGCCCAGCGGGGTGACACTTAGAGCTGGCGATCCGGTCATAACGTACGTCGCCCGCAATCTCGAACCCTATCGAGGGTTCCACGTCTTCATGCGAGGGCTTGAGCGGATCCAAAGGAGGATGCCAACCTGTCATGCGGTGATCGTCGGGGGCGATGAGGTGAGCTATGGCAAGGCGCCCAAGGGATCCGCGAACTGGCGCGAACACCTGCAGAAGAAGGTGACGCTCGAACCTGGTCGTACTCATTTCATGGGCCGCGTAACCCGCCAACAGTACCTCCGCGTTCTGCAGGTCTCCGCCGCGCACGTCTATTTGACTTATCCCTTTATGCTGAGTTGGTCTCTACTCGAGGCAATGGCATGTGGCGCTCCGATCGTGGCTTCGGATACGGCACCTGTGCGTGAAGTCATCAATGGCGACACGAGTTGCCGCTTGTGCGGATTCTTTGACGTGGAAGGCTTGGTTGCATCGATCGAGGCTACGCTGCAAATTCGCTCGACATCTCACTCAGCTGGCGCAAGCGCCCGGCAGAGCGTTCAGTTATTCGATCGTCGCGGCGCGCTTGCGCGCTACGACGAGTGTCTCGATGGACTTGACCGAGGTGGCCTCGGAAATCCGAACACGACGATAAGTGGAAACTCTGCTTCATGAAGCGGGCTGAGAGCTCGAGAAAGCAGGAAGACGATGGGCAAGAGACCACGCAGGAACCACTCAGCGCTGTTCGAGGCGAAGGTGGCGATCGACGCCGTCAAAGGCGAGAAGACCTTGGCCGAGCTGGCCAAGCTGCACGATGTGCATCCCAACCAGATCAACGACTGGAAGAACCAGTTGCTCGAGAGTGCGGCCAGCGTGTTCGGCGCCGAGTCGGCGGCGGCGCCCCCGGTCGATCTGAAGGAGCTGCACGCCAAGATTGGGCAGCTCTCGTTGGAGAATGATATTTTGTCCGGCGCGCTCACCAAGGCCGGCATGCTGAGCGCAAAGCGATGATCGACCGCAACCACGCCCTGCCGGTCACGCGGCAAGCGCAGCTGCTGGGAATCAGCCGCGGCAACGTGTACTACCTGCCCCGAACGGCCTCGGAGGCCGATCAGCGGCTGATGAGGCGCATCGACGCCCTCAACCTGGCGCATCCCTTTGCGGGCAGCCGCATGCTGCGCGACATGCTCCGCCGCGAGGGCTTCGATGTCGGACGCCGGCACGTCGCCACGCTATGCAGCGCATGAGCATCGAGGCGCTGTATCGCAAGCCCAACGCGAGCAAGAAGCACCCGGCCCACAAGGTCTACCCGTACCTGCTGCGCGAGCTCAAGATCGATCGGGCCAACCAGGTCTGGGCGGCGGACATCACGTACGTTCCGATGGCCTGTGGCTGGGTCTACCTGTGCGCCATCGTCGACTGGGCGAGCCGGCGCGTTGACGCCAAGACCCCCCGGACGAGTTCTACTTCGCGACGCTGCCGGCGATCCAACAGGCAGCATGAGCGGTAAACACGAGTTGCCCGCCGCGTCGGTCGTGCGTTCGTCGCAAGCGACGCCCGCCCGCCGCTGTGGACAACATCTGCACCGATGTCAAAGCCACAGGGCTCCACTTATCGAAGCCGGATCGGTGTTCGAACAACCGGAGCCACCTCAGTGCGAGGCGAAAGACTCGGACATCGCGCAAGCGGACCACCATACAAAGACGGCCGCGAAGACGACGAAAAAAGACCTTGGACATGCTCAATGCAGCTTCATGCTCCCCTAACGTGTGACATGAGCGGCGGGGCAAGGGGCGCGAAGCGGCCCTTGGCACGGCCGCTCGATGGAAGGGTTAGGTTTCACAGCCACCGGCGCACGCTTGCCTTGTACGAAGCGTACTCGGCGCCGAACAGCTTGGCGAGGGCGCGCTCCTCAGGCGCGATTTGAAAGCGGCTGATATAGAGCACGAAGCCCACGGGGCCGAGCAGCGCCCAGGCAGAGGATAGAAACACAGCCCACGCGACAAGAAGCAGTGAGAGGCCCACATACATGGGATTTCGGGTGATGCGATAGACGCCGGAGCTGACCAGGGATGAAGCCGCCTCCGGCGTGGTGGGGTTAACCGTTGTGTGCGCTCGGCGGAACGACACCACGCCTGCGGCGCTGAAGACCAAGGCGAAGCCAGCGATTGCAAGACACGCTGCCAATCGGACACTGGCAGGGAATTCCAATTGCGGAGCAAGCAACGAGATGCCCCACATGAGGGCGACGTTGGCGAGCGCTACGAGCGGCGGCGGAACCTTTGCTTCGAGCGACATCTGCTGACCCTTCGTGGGACCTAACGTTTGACATGAGCGGCGGGCAAGGGGCACGAAGCGGCCCTTGCCATGGCCGCTCGATGGAAGGGTTAGGGCTCACGTTGTGCTGCTCGTGCTTTCACTGCGCAAGAAGTACCCATACCCAATATAGGCCTATGGCCATTTGGATGGTGAAGGCAGTAAAGCGGGCGTTGACTGCGACAACGCTCGTTGACGCGAGATGGATGCTGGACTGAACGATTCGAGCGCCCAGGAGCCAAGGGGCCAGCGAATCTGTGACTCCCGCGCGGCCTGTCGCGAGCGCGACCACAAGAAGGCCACCGAAAACGGGAAGGCTCTCCACGCAGTTCGCATGCGCTCGGGCAAGGCGCTGCATGAACGGCGAACTGTTCGAGTTGTCGGGTTTGAACTCATTCGAGCGGGCACGGCCCGTGAGGACAAGGAGGCCGCGCAGAACTTCCATGAGGACGAGCAACAGTAGCGCCCAGGCGATGAGCGACGTGAGAACGAGCACTGAATTGCTCATGGACCGTTGGAACGAAAGCGATGCATCTTTTGGGCCCTAACATCTTTTGGGCCATAACGTTTGGCATGAGCGGAGGGACAAAGGGCGCGAAGCGGCCTTTGGCACGTCCGCTCGATGGAAGGGTTAGGGGACATTGTCGAACCGGCGGTGAAGAGCTATGGCCCAGCCAAGCGTCGCCCCCACGAGCAAGGCTAACCCCATGAAGAATGGAAACTGCGGCAACTCCTTGGCGACACTGGAATTCGCCTGCACGACGAGCCAGTGCACGAAGCACAGGAATGCCACGAGGAGCACGGCCAACCAGCCGGTCCTTTGGGAGAGTGCGTGGAGCGTCGCAGCCCGGCGCTCCGGCGCCAGCCAATAGGCTTTGTTGGGCAAATTGATGAAGCGGGGTGGCAGGGCGGACGCCAGCCTGCCGGACAAGGCGATAACCACAGGCAAGACAACGACGAGGGCGAGCATGGAGCCGGTGTACGCGCCCCGCGACGTGAACCCATTGGCGGTGCCGTAAGCGCCGAAGTGCGAGGCCACGACATCAGGAAGAGTGCCCCCGCTGAGCCAGACGAATGCCGCACCTGCAACGACCGAGAGGATTAGAACTGCCTGCACTGCACAAGGCTCCTGCGATGTACCCTCACGTGTGACATGAGCGGCGGACCAAAGGGCGCGAAGCGGCCTTTGTCACTTCCGCTCGATGGAAGGGTTAGGCCACATTTTGCGAGGTGAAGTCTTAGAGTTGCTGTGAATTCGGGGTGGGATGCATCCTATGGACTGGACGCTGTGGCGGCGTTCGATCCAACCCACATGGAGCATCCCGATGAAGAAGGTACCTGCGAGCGAGGCAACGCGCAAGCGTCTTGA
>JBBRZP010000041.1:0-24482 GCA_038236565.1 Burkholderiales bacterium
CACGCCGTCCTGCACGACCAGAACCGCGAGCGCTGGGACGAAGGCACGTACACGCCGCTGCACCATGTCGCCGACGGCCAGGCGCCGTTCGTGGTCATCGACTCGCTTCTGTCGGAAGAAGCCGTGCTCGGCTTCGAGTACGGCTACGCCAGCGCCGAGCCGAACACGCTCGTCATCTGGGAAGCGCAGTTCGGCGACTTCGTCAACGGCGCGCAGGTCGTGATCGACCAGTTCATCGCCTCGGGCGAAGTGAAGTGGGGTCGCGCCAACGGCCTGACGCTGATGCTGCCGCACGGCTACGAAGGGCAGGGCCCGGAGCACTCGTCGGCGCGACTCGAGCGCTTCATGCAGCTCTCCGCCGACAACAACATGCAGGTCGTGCAGCCGACGTCGGCGAGCCAGATCTTCCACGTGCTGCGCCGGCAGATGGTGCGCATGTTCAGGAAGCCGCTGATCATCATGACGCCGAAGTCGCTGCTCCGCGCCAAGGATGCGAGCTCGCCGCTCACCGACTTCACCAAGGGCGAGTTCAAGACCGTCATCGGCGAGCAGAGCGCGGAGCTCAACGCCGACAAGGTCAGGCGCCTGATCGCCTGCTCGGGAAAGGTCTACTACGACCTCGTGCGCTCGCGCGCGGAGCGCAAGAACGCCGACGTCGCGATCATCCGCGTGGAGCAGCTCTATCCGTTCCCGCACAAGGCGTTTGCGGCCGAGATGAAGAAGTATCCGAATCTCACCGAGGTCGTGTGGTGCCAGGACGAGCCGCAGAACCAGGGCGCGTGGTTCTTCGTCCAGCACTACATCCACGAGAACATGACCGACGGCCAGCGCCTCGGCTATGCCGGCCGGCCGCCATCGGCGTCGCCGGCCGTGGGCTACGCCCACCTGCACCAGGAGCAGCAGAAAGCACTCCTGGAGCAGGCCTTCGGCAAGCTCAAAGGCTTCGTTCTGACGAAGTGACCACGGCGTGGGTCAGCCGAGGTGACGCCACGCGCGTCGCCTCGGCCACGTCATAACAAGAAACAAGGCAATCTCATGGCTCTGATCGAAGTGAAGGTTCCGCAGCTGTCGGAATCGGTGGCGGAAGCCACGCTCCTGCAATGGAAGAAGAAGCCGGGGCAGGCGGTCGAGATCGACGAGATCCTGGTCGAGATCGAGACCGACAAGGTCGTCCTCGAGGTTCCTGCGCCGGCAGCGGGAGTGCTCGCGCAGGTCATCAAGAACGACGGCGACAGCTGCGTGGCCGACGAGGTGATCGCCAAGATCGACACCGAAGGCCAGGAGGCGGTGTCCGGCGCGATGCAGATCCGCAGCGTCCCCGACGCGGAGCCGGCACCGGGCGAAAAGCCGGGCTTGCCCACCGAGGTCGCGGCGCTCGCCGAGACGAAGAGCGGCATTGCAATGCCCGCGGCCGCCAAGCTCATGGCCGAGCACGACATGCCGGTCACGGCGGTGCAGGGCACCGGCAAGGACGGGCGCGTCACCAAGGGCGACGTGCTCGAAGCCTTGAGCGCGCAATCGTCCGGCACGGCGACGCCACCCGCGCCCGCAGCACCCGCGCCTGCCCCTGCTGCGCGCGCGCCTGCGCCGACCGCAGCTCCCGCGGCCGCGCCGCGTGCCTTGCCCGCTGTCGCAGCGCCGCCGGTGAGCGGACTCGGCGACCGTCCCGAGCAGCGCGTGCCGATGAGCCGCCTGCGCGCGCGCATCGCCGAGCGTCTGCTGCAATCGCAGGCCACCAACGCCATCCTCACGACGTTCAACGAAGTGAACATGGCGCCAGTGATCGAGATGAGGAAGCGCTTCCAGGAGAAGTTCGAGAAGGAGCACGGCGTCAAGATCGGCTTCATGAGCTTCTTCGTGAAGGCCGCGGTGGCCGCGCTCAAGCGTTACCCGGTGATCAACGCATCGGTCGACGGCAACGACATCGTCTACCACGGCTACTTCGACATCGGCATCGCCGTCGGCTCGCCGCGCGGGCTGGTCGTGCCGATCCTGCGCAACGCCGACCAGATGAGCTTCGCCGACATCGAGAAGAAGATCGCCGAGTACGGCAAGAAGGCCGCCGACGGCAAGCTCTCGCTCGACGACCTCACCGGCGGCACGTTCTCGATCTCGAACGGCGGCGTCTTCGGCTCGATGCTGTCGACGCCGATCATCAACCCGCCGCAGTCCGCGATCCTCGGCGTCCATGCGACGAAGGACCGCGCCGTGGTCGAGAACGGGCAGGTCGTCGTGCGCCCGATGAACTACCTGGCGATGTCGTACGACCACCGCATCATCGACGGCCGCGAAGCGGTGCTCGGCCTGGTCGCGATGAAGGAAGCGCTCGAGGATCCGGCTCGCCTGCTGTTCGACATCTGACCATGGCCACGACAGCTCCCACGCCCACTTCGTTCGACGTCGTCGTCATCGGCGCCGGGCCCGGCGGCTACATCGCCGCGATCCGTGCCGCGCAGCTCGGCTTCAGCGTCGCCTGCATCGACGAATGGAAGAACGACAAGGGCGGCCCCGCCCCCGGCGGCACCTGCACCAACATCGGCTGCATCCCGTCGAAGGCACTGCTCCAGTCGTCGGAGAACTTCGAGGAGGCAGGCCACCACTTCGGCGACCACGGGATCGTCATCGACAAGCTCTCGATCGACGTCGCGAAGATGATGGCGCGCAAGAAGACCGTCGTGAAGCAGAACAACGACGGCATCCTCTACCTCTTCAAGAAGAACAAGGTCACCTTCTTCCATGGCCGCGGCTCGTTCGTGCGCCGCGGCGACGGCGACGCGTGGGAGATCGCGGTGGCGGGTGCGAAGGCGGAAGCGATCACGGGCAGGCACGTGATCGTCGCGACCGGCTCGAACGCCCGCGCGTTGCCAGGCACTCCCTTTGACGAGAAGAACGTGCTCTCGAACGACGGCGCGCTCGCGATCGGCGCGGTGCCCAAGACGCTCGGGATCGTCGGTTCGGGCGTCATCGGACTGGAGATGGGTTCCGTGTGGCGTCGCCTGGGCGCGCAGGTGACGGTGCTCGAGGCGCTGCCGACCTTCCTCGGCGCGGTCGACACGCAGGTGGCCGCCGAAGCGCAGAAGACATTCACGCGCCAGGGCCTGAAGATCCTGCTCGGCGTCAGGATCACCGGCGTGACGAGCGCCGGCGACAGCGTCAGCGTCGCCTACACCGACGCCGCGGGCGGCGCGCAGACGCTCGAATGCGAGAAGCTCATCGTCTCGATCGGCCGCGTTCCGAACACGATCGGCCTGAACGCGGCGGCCGTCGGCCTGGCGCTCGACGAGCGCGGCTTCGTCACCGTCGACGACGACTGCCGCACCAACCTCGAGAACGTCTGGGCGATCGGCGACGTCGTGCGCGGCCCGATGCTCGCGCACAAGGGCGAGGAAGAGGGCGTCGCGGTTGCCGAGCGCATTGCCGGGCAAAAGCCGCACGTCGACTTCAACACCGTGCCGTGGGTTATCTACACGAGCCCCGAGATCGCCTGGGTTGGCCAGACCGAGCAGCAGCTGAAGGCGGCCGGGCGTGACGTCCGCGCCGGCACTTTCCCGTTCATGGCCAATGGCCGGGCGCGCGCGCTCGGCGACACGAGCGGCTTCGTCAAGGTGATCGCGGACGCCAGGACGGACGAGATCCTCGGCGTCCACATGATCGGGCCGATGGTGTCCGAGCTGATCGCCGAAGCCGTCGTCGCGATGGAGTTCAAGGCGTCGTCTGAAGACATCGGGCGCATCTGCCATGCGCATCCGAGCCTGTCGGAGGCGACGAAGGAAGCGGCACTTGCCGTCGACAAACGGGCCCTGAACTTCTGAGTGGGAGTCCGTCAGCTCTACGAGCAGACGCTCGCTGAACGCGGCTTTCGCTCCGATCCCGCGCAGCTGCGCGCGATCGACTCGCTCGAGCGGTGCGAGACCGAATGGGCCGACTACAAGGCCCGCCGCTCGAACGCGCTCGCCAAGTTGATCGCGCGCCCGCCGATCCCGCGCGGCGTCTATCTCTGGGGCGGCGTCGGCCGCGGCAAGAGCTTCCTGATGGACTGCTTCTTCACGGCGCTGCCGCTCCAAAGGAAGACCCGGCTGCACTTCCACGAGTTCATGCGCGAGGTGCACCGCGAGCTGACCGAGATGCAGGGCACGAGCGACCCGCTGCTGCACCTCGGCAAGAGCATCGCGCGGCGCTTCCGGCTGATCTGCCTCGACGAGTTCCACGTCGCCGACATCACCGACGCGATGATCCTGTATCGCCTGCTCGAGTCGCTGTTCGAGAACCGCGTCAGCATCGTCACGACGTCCAACTTCCCGCCCGACGGCCTGTATCCGAACGGACTGCACCGAGAGCGCATCCTGCCGGCGATCGAGCTCCTGAACACGAAGCTCGAGGTCGTCAACGTCGACGCCGGCACCGATTATCGGCAGACGACGCTGCAGACGGTCGAGCTGTATCACACGCCGCTCGGAGAAGAGGCGGACCGGGCGATGAGCGACGCATTCGAGCGCCTCGCCGAAGCCAAGGACGAGAGCCCGATCCTGAAGATCGAGCACCGCCAGATCCGCGCCCGACGGCGTGCGGGCGGAGTCGTCTGGTTCGATTTCAGGGAGCTGTGCGGCGGTCCGCGTTCGCAGAACGACTACCTCGAGCTCGCGACCCAGTTCCACACGCTGCTGCTCTCGGGGGTGCCGCTGATGTCGCCGCGGCTCGCGTCGGAGGCGCGGCGATTCACCTGGCTCGTCGACGTGCTCTACGACCGTCGCGTCAAGCTCATCCTGTCGGCCGCCGTCGAGCCCGAGGCGTTGTACACGGAAGGGCCGCTGGTGCACGAGTTCCCGCGCACGGTCTCGCGCCTGCACGAGATGCGCTCGTCGGAATTCCTCGCCGAGTCGCGCCGCACCGTCGACACTTCGCTGACATGAGCCGAGCATTTCTCTCCTCGCTTTCGTCGTTGCACGCTGTCGCCGCCGCGATCGGCGCGGTGCTCTCCTGCGCGGTCGCATCCGCGACGCCGGCCGACGACGCCGAGCGCGTGCGGCTCGGCCAGGAGCGGGCCTTGATCGAAGCGCAGTACACGAGCCGGCACGCCGAGTGCAGCCAGCGCTTCGTCGTGACCTCGTGCGTCGAGGATGCCAAGCGCGACCGCCGGCGCGGGCTCGATGCCTTGCGGGCGCGTCAGATCGCGCTCGACGAGTCGCGGCGGAAGGAGCGTTCCACCGCACGCCGCTCCGAGCTCTCGGGCAACGCCGACGAGCTCGCGCGGCGCGAGGCGGCGCGCGCCAGCCGACCTGCGGCCAGCGCGTCGGACGCGGCTCACGACGAGCCCGGTCGTTCGGTGCAGCCGCGCCGGTCGATCGCCGAGCGGGCTTCGGCGTCGAAGCGACAGGCAAGCCCCGACGATCGAGCGGCTGGCGCGAAGGACGTGGGCGCTGCCGATCGACTGGCGAAGGAGGGACGCAGCCGGGCGACCTTCGAGGCGCGCAAGCAGCAGGCGGCCGAGCATCGCGACGAGGTTCTCGACAAGGCGGCGAAGCGCGCGCAACAGCACAGGCCCGCGGCCGCGCTGCCGATTCCGTCGCCTTGAGGCATCGCCGCTGTCGCGCGGCGCTTGGCGCTCGGGGCCGCCGCGCGCGCGGCGCCAGCCGTCAGCCGTCAGCCGAGAGACTCGACGCGCACCAGGGCGAGCGACAGGTTGTCGCCCGATCCACGCGCCCGCTGACGCGCCTTGCCGACGAGCATCTCGGTCGCTTCCCGCGGCGGCAGCGCATGGACGATGGCGCCGAGCTCGCGCGGCGTGAAGTAGTGCCAGAGGCCGTCGCTGCACGAGAGGACGCTGTCGCCGATCTCGAGCCGATCGATGTGCTTCTGCGACAGGGGTGGATCCTGGAAGGTGCCGAGGCAGCCCGTGAGCAGGTTCGACTGCGGGTGGCTGTTGGCTTCCTCTTCCGTGATCTGGCGCTCGTCGACGAGGCGCTGCACGTAGGAGTGATCGATCGAGCGCGTCACCATCTCGGCGGCGCGGAAGTGATAGATCCGCGAATCGCCGGCGTGGACGAAATCGCACTCGCGGGTCGGGCTGATCAAGAACGCGGCGATCGTGCTGTGCGGCTCCTCTTCAGAGGTAATCGCGGTGAGCTTGATCATCAGGTGCGCTTCGAGCACGAGCTGCTTGAGCGCCTCGGTCGGATCGTCGCGGTTCGGCGCGTAGCGCTCGAAGAGCTGCTGCGCAGTGAGGAGCACCTGGTCGGAGGCCTTGCGTCCGCCGCTCTTGCCGCCCATGCCGTCGGCGAGCACGCCCATGACGCATCCCGGAACGCGGGCGTGCGGAAGAATCTGAACCTGGTCTTGCTGATAGGCGCGATCGCCGCGATGAATGCCGGTCGTCGCGGACAGCCTGTAGCCCAGGCTCGAGGTGCTCATGGGCGAAAACTATAATCGCTTTGTACCTGCCAAAAAGGCTCAAAACCGCGAACTAGTCGCGAGTCCAAGCCGTCCATGGACGACAACCTGCACTCCCTGCCGCGGCAACTCATCGAACTGCGGATGGAGCACGCGGACCTCGACGACCTCATCGATCGGGCCGCGCTCGATGCCGCGGGCGACGACCTCACGCTGAGAAGGCTGAAGAAGCGCCGGCTCGGGCTGCGCGACCGGATCACCCGCATCGAAGCCGAGCTCGAACCGCGCACGCCCGCATGACGCCGGTCGACGCGGCGCTGCCCCTCGCCGAGAGCGAGCTGCGCGACGCCATCGCGCTGGCGTTCTCGTCGTCGGGGGCGCTGGCCGCCGTCGACCCGAAACACGTTGAACGCGAGGTGCAGCTGGCGATGGCGCTGGCCGTCGCCAGGGCCATCGACGAGCGGTCGGCGCTGGTGGTCGAAGCGGGCACAGGGGTGGGTAAGACCTATGCCTACCTCGTGCCGGCGCTGATCAGCGGCGCGCGCACCCTGCTCAGTACCGCCACCAAGACCTTGCAGGACCAGCTCTTCGTGCGCGACCTGCCGCGCCTCAGGTCGGCGCTGAACCTGCCGCTCACCGTCGCCTTGCTCAAGGGCCGGTCGAGCTATCTCTGCCTGCATCGGCTCGGCCAAGCGCGCCACGACGCGCATCTGCCCGATCGCTTCGCGGTCCGTGCACTGGCCAGGATCGAGGCCTGGGCGCAGACCACGAACAGCGGCGACCTCGCCGAGCTCGAAGGCCTCGACGAGCGCAGCAGCGTCATCCCGCTCGTCACCTCGTCGCGCGAGAACTGCCTCGGCAGCGAGTGCCCGGAATATCGCTCGTGTCACGTGATGAAGGCGCGGCGCGATGCGATGCTCGCCGACCTCGTCGTCGTCAACCACCACCTGTTCTTCGCCGACATGGCGCTGCGCGACAGCGGCGTCGCCGAGTTGCTGCCGAGCGTCGAGGTCGCGATCTTCGACGAGGCGCACCAGCTGGCCGAGGCCGGCGTGCAGTTCCTCGGCACGACGCTCGGCTCGTCACAGGTGATCGACTTCGCGCGCGACATGCTCGCCATCGGCCTGCAGCAAGCGCGCGGCCTCGCGCCGTGGCAGGACCTCGCGGCGGCGTGCGATCACGCGGCGCGCGAGCTGCGCATCGCCGTCCAGGGTGACCTCGGCGAAGTGCGCGGCAGCCTGAAGCTGCGCTGGTCCGAACGTAGCGGCGCGTCGGCGTTCGTCGACAGCCTGGCGCGACTCGGCGACACCTGCGCCGGAGCGGCGCTCGCTCTCGACACGGTGAGCGAGCTCGCTCCCGACTTCGTCCGCCTCGGCGAGCGCGCGACGCGGCTCGCGCAGCTCGCGACACAGTTCGGCGGGCGTGCAGCCGAGGGCAATATCCGCTGGATCGACGTGCTCGCGCACCAGGCGCGGCTGGTCGAGTCGCCGCTCGACATCCGCGACGCCTTGCGCGAGCAGATGACGACGAGCGCGAAGGCCTGGATCTTCACGTCGGCCACGCTCGGCGACGACGAGCGCCTCACCTGGTTCACCGAGCCCGCAGGCCTCGACGACGCGCGCATCGTCCGCCTCGGCAGCCCGTTCGACTACCGCGCCCATGCGCGCGTCTTCGTGCCGCGCGCCTTTCCGAAGCCGAGCGATCCGGGCCATGCGACGGCCGTCGCGCGTCTGGCCGGGCGCTGCGCTCGTGCCCTCGGCGGTCGCACCTTCGTGCTGACGACGACGCTGCGCTCGCTCCACGCCGTCGGGGCGCAGCTGCGCACCGACTTCGACACCGCCGGCGACGCGATCGAGGTGCTGGTGCAGGGGCAGGGCTCGAAGCGGGCGCTGATGCAGCGCTTCCTCGAGGCGCCGCATGCCGTGCTGGTCGGGTCGCAGAGCTTCTGGGAAGGCGTCGACGTTCCCGGCGAGGCGCTGCAGTGCGTCGTCATCGACAAGCTGCCGTTCCCGCCCCCCAACGATCCGCTCGTCGAGGCCCGCGTCAAGCGCCTCGAGAGCGAAGGGCGCAATGCCTTCGCGGAGTACTTCGTCGCCGAAGCTGCGGTCGCGCTGAAGCAGGGCGCCGGACGGCTGATCCGCAGCGAGACCGATCGCGGACTGCTCGTCGTCTGCGACCCGCGGATGGCGACGATGCCGTACGGCCGGCGCCTCTTCGCGGCGCTGCCGCCGATGACGCGGGTCGAGGACGAAGACGAGGCGCTCGCCTGGCTGCGCGAGCTGGCGGAGGTGCCGCTCTTTCGCTAGAGCGCGCGTGGGCGATGCGTGACCGGCGACGGCGCCGAACGCGTCACCAGAGCTTCCACCACGGCGATTTGGGCTTGCCGAAGGCGTCGACCGTGATCGTCGCGTTCGGGAAGTTCGTCTTCAGCACCCGCTCGGCGTCGTCGCGGAGCTCGGTGAGGCCGAGCCGGTCGTAGCTCTGGGTGAGGATGATGAGCGCTTCCTCGGTCGAGGGCGAGCGCTGGAATTCCTGGATCGCCTGCTGGGCGCGGTTGGCCGCCGCGACATAAGCGCCGCGGCGCAGGTAGTAGCGCGCGACATGGACCTCATAGGCGGCGAGGGTGTTGACGATGTAGCTCATGCGCGTGCGCGCGTCCTCGGCATACGCCGACTGCGGGAACTGCTCGACCAGCTGGCGAAAGGATTGATAGGCGTCGCGCGCCGCCTGCTGGTCGCGCTCCGACAGATCCTGGCTCGCCAGGTTGCCGAGCAGCCCGAGGTTGTCGTTGAAGTTGATCAGCCCCTGGAGGTAGAGCGCGTAGTCGAGGGCCGGGCTGGTCGGGTGCAGCTTGATGAAGCGCTCGAGTGCCGACAGCGCCTGCGCCTTCTCGCCGCTCTTCCAGAGGTAGTAGGCGCGCTCGATCTGCGCCTGCTGCGCCAGCACCGAGCCCGCGGCACGGCCCTCGAGCCGCTCGAGGAGCTTCACGGCCTTGTCGTAGTTGCCCGACGCCGCCTCGTCCTTGGCCTCGGCATAGAGCTTCTCGGGCGTCCAGCGGGAGGTCTCGTCGCGGCCGATGCTGTCGCAGCCGGCGAGGAGGACGACGGCCGTCGAGATCGCCGACACTGCGATCCGGAAACGCCAGGCGATGGAATTGGGTGACATGCGGGAGTCGATGCGCGAAGGCGTGGAGGGCACGCGCCCGCTGATGGGTCGGAGCCGAATTTTATATGGTCGATGACGCGATGCCGGATCCGGCGCCCGGCTCCGACGACGAGGCCGCCGGCGTCGAGGCCGATGAGGGTGCCGTCGAGCGGCGCAAGGGCGTCGTCGTGGCCGGCGAGCATGGCGAGCGGCTCGACAAGGTCGTCGTGTCGATGGTCCCGGAGTTCTCGCGCAGCCACCTGCAGACCCTGATCAAGGCGGGCTGGGTCCGCCTCGACGGCACGGCGGCGACGGGTGCGTCGCAGCGCGTCCGGGTCGGCCAGCGGATCGAGGTGTCGCTGCAGCCGACCGAGGAAAGCCGCGCCTATCGCGCCGAGGCGCTGCCGCTGACGATCGTGCACGAGGACGCCGACATCCTCGTCATCGACAAGGTGGCAGGCATGGTGGTCCACCCGGCCGCGGGCAACTGGTCGGGGACGGTGCTCAACGCGCTGCTCGCGCGCGACCCGGCGAGCGCGGCGCTCCCCCGTGCCGGCAT
This sequence comes from Burkholderiales bacterium, assembly GCA_038236565.1. Taxonomy (GTDB): domain Bacteria; phylum Pseudomonadota; class Gammaproteobacteria; order Burkholderiales; family Burkholderiaceae_C; genus Schlegelella_A. The sequence continues at coordinate 10,091 of JBBRZP010000041.1, forward strand.
CGTCCATCGGCTCGACAAGGACACGTCGGGGCTGATGGTCATCGGCCGCACGCTCGCCGCAGTCACGGCGCTGGTGCGCGAGATCGCGGCGCGCGACGTGCATCGGCGCTATCTCGCGATCGCGCACGGCCGTCCTTCGGCGGACCGCTTCACCGTCGATGCTCCGATCGGCCGCGACCCGAAGCTGCGTACGCGGATGGCCGTCGTCGCTTCGGGCAAGGCCGCCCGCACCGACGTCGAGCTCGTCGCCGCGCACGACGGCTTTTCGGCCCTGCGCTGCACGCTGCACACGGGTCGGACGCACCAGATCCGCGTCCACCTCGCGTCGCGACGGCTGCCGCTCGTCGCCGACAAGCTGTACGGCGGCGCGCCTGCGCTCGGCCTCGAGCGCCAGGCGTTGCACGCCGCCGAGCTCGGCCTCGAGCATCCGTCGACCCACGAGATGCTGGCGTTCCGGTCGACGCCGCCGGAGGACTTCGCTCACGCCTGGCGAGAGGTCGCGGGCAGCGATCCGGCCTGAGCCGCGCCGGGCTCGGCCCGACTGGCTACAATCGGGAGATTCCCTTTCGATGCGAGCGGTCCGGCCGGCGAGGCTGCCCGGCGCTCGGCGAGACCATCGAGACGTGACCGCACCCGAGGGTGCCATTCAAACCGCGGCAGGACATTCCTGCCGAACCCGCCGCGTTCGTCGTCATGAAGACGGCGACGTGACGAACGCCGCGACGCGACGCGGCCGAGGATGGATCTCTACGACATGAAAACCCTGGATGCGAAGCGCGTCCTCGAGGCGGCGCTCATCTGCTCGGGCCAGCCGATGGCGTTGCGCGAGCTGAGCGCGCTGTTCGCGGGCGAGGTCGGTAACGACACCCTGCGAACGCTGCTCGACGAGCTCGCCGGCGAGTGCGACGGCCGGGCCATCGATCTCGTCGCGCTCGCGACCGGCTGGCGCTACCAGAGCCGGCCCGAGATGGCGCACTACCTGGCGCGGCTCGATCCCGAGCGCTTGCCCAAGTATTCGCGCGCGGTGCTCGAGACGCTGGCGATCATCGCCTACCGGCAGCCGGTGACGCGCGGCGATATCGAGGACATCCGCGGCGTCGCCGTCGCAAGCACCGTCGTCAAGCAGCTCGAGGACCGCGGCTGGATCGAATCGATCGGCTACCGCGAAGCGCCAGGCCGACCGGCGCTGTTCGCGACGACCCGACAGTTCCTCGACGACCTCGGCCTGTCGAGTCTCGAGCAGCTGCCGACGCTCTCGGGCGCCGACGGCGAGCCGATTCCGTCGCTCGTCGCCGAGCCGGACGGCACTTCGCAGACATCACTCTCTTTCGTCGAGCCGCAAGCCGACGCCGTCACCGAACCCTCGTCCGACGCCCCGTCGGCCGATGCCGACGCCATGGAACCGCACGCATGAACGCAGCCGCCGATCCTTCCGCTCCCGCCGAACCCGTCCCGGACGCGGCCGCCGAGACCTCGCCAGAAGGCTCCACGCCCAAGCCGCGCCGTCGACGCAAGCCCGTCGATTCCGCTGCCCTCCCCGAGGCGTCGGCAGCGCCGGAGCCGACGGCCGGGCCGGTGGAGTCGACGGCACGGATGGAGTTGACTGCGTCTGCTCCGGAAGTCTTCGCTCCCGACACAGCTGCTCCCGCCGCGGGTGGCGAGAGCCAAGGCGGTGGCAACGACCAGCCGGCATTCGGCGAGCGCAGTCGGCGTCGCAACCGGCGCGACCGGCGTCGCGGCAACGATCGCGATGACGACCGCGGCCCGGCGCCACGCGCGCTCAACCTTCCGCCGAACTTCGAAGGCCCGTTGCCCCGCCACCTGCAGCCGGTGGTGCCGGTCGAGGCCGGCGCGGTCTTCGCCCAGGTGATGTCGGGCGAGTTCGACGATGCCGTGGCGGAGGTCGCCGAAGTCGTCGAGGAACCGACCAAGCGCGTGCTGGCCCCCGAGCCCGACGCGCCCAAGCTGCACAAGGTGCTGGCCCAGGCGGGAGTCGGCTCGCGCCGAGACATGGAAGAGCTGATCGCCGACGGCAAGATCACCGTCAACGGCGAGCCGGCGCACACCGGCCAGCGCATCTCCTTCGGCGACCGCGTCGAGGTCAACGGCAAGCCCGTGCGGCTGCGCATCGTGCCGCCGCCGGCGCGGATCATCGCGTACCACAAGCCCGCCGGCGAGATCGTCACGCACGACGATCCGCAGCATCGCCCGACGGTGTTCCGGCGCTTGCCGCGACTGCAGCAGGGCAAGTGGCAATCGGTCGGCAGGCTCGACATCAACACCGAAGGCCTGCTCCTCTTCACGACCTCGGGCGGCCTCGCCAACCAGCTCATGCATCCGCGCTTTGGCGTCGAGCGCGAGTACGCGGTCCGCGTCATGGGCCATCTCGAGGACGACGCGCGCGCCAAGCTGCTCGAAGGCGTCGAGATCGAAGGCCAGCGCGCCGGCTTCAAGTCGATCGAGAACGGCGGCGGCGAGGGCCTCAACGAGTGGTACCGCGTGGTCATCACCGAAGGGCGCAACCGCGAGGTGCGAAAGCTCTTCGATGCGGTCGGCCTCACGGTGAGCCGGCTGATCCGGATCCGCTACGGCACGGTGGTCCTGCCGCACGGGCTGAAGCGCGGCGTGTGGGTCGACCTCGACGACGCCGACGTGCGCTCGATCCGTCGCCTGGCCAGCGGCAACACCGGCGCGGGCGAGCGGCCGGACGATCGTCCCGCGGAGAGCGGGCCGAAGCGTCGCGACGAGCGCGGGCCGCGCAATGCCGGACCGCAGAACGACCGCCCGCGCAACGACCGCGGACCGCAGGACCGGCAGCGTCCGCCCGCGGCGCGCCGTCCCGACGAGGCTCGCTTCGATGCACCGCCGACGCAGGAACGTGCGCCGCGCGACGACAACGACGACGAGGACGACTTCGATCCGAGCCGCATCCCCAATCCGCTGCAGCAGACCTTCGACCACCGCTTCGTGCAGGGCCGCAGAATCGGCCCGAACAGCGGCTTCGGCGCCGGCGGCAGCGCACCGCGGCCGCCGAGCGGTCCGAAGGGCGACCCGAAACAGCCGGATCCGCTGCAGACGTCGGTCGGCTACATCGGCGCAGATGCTTTCCATCGCAAGAACCGCGGCGGCGGGGGCGGCGGTGGTGGCGGCGGCCGGAGCGGCGGCGGCGGCGGGTACGGCGGGGGCGGGGGCGGGGGTGGCGGGGGCGGCGGCTACGGCGGCGGCGGGCGTCGCGGGCGCTGAACGATCGCCGGCAGACGCCCACTACAATCAAAGGCTTTGCCCAAGAGTTCCCGGAGAACAGTTGATGGCCATCGAACGCACCCTCTCGATCATCAAGCCCGACGCGGTCGCCAAGAACGTGATCGGGCAAATCTACTCGCGCTTCGAAGGCGCGGGCCTCAAGGTCATCGCCGCGAAGATGGCTCATCTGTCGAAGGCCGACGCCGAGGCGTTCTACGCCGTCCACAAGGCGCGGCCGTTCTTCGGCGATCTGGTGTCCTTCATGATTTCCGGACCGGTGATGATCCAGGCGCTCGAAGGTGACGGCGCGATCGCCAGGAACCGCGAGCTGATGGGCGCGACCGATCCGAAGAAGGCCGACGCCGGCACGATCCGCGCCGACTTCGCCGCGAGCATCGACGCCAACGCCGTGCATGGCTCGGACGCCGCCGAGACCGCCGCCGTCGAGATCGCCTTCTTCTTCCCCGGCATGAACATCCACAGCCGCTGAAGCCACGAGCGCAATGGTCAACCTCCTCCAGTTCGACCGCAGCGCGCTCGGCGACTGGTGCCATCAGCGCGGCGAGAAGCCGTTCCGCGCGACCCAGCTCTTTCGCTGGATCCATCAGCGCGGCGAAGCCGACTTCGCGGCCATGTCCGACCTGGCGAAGCCTTTTCGCGACAAGCTCGTCGCCGAAGCCGAGGTCAAGGGCCTGCCCATCGCGAGCGAGCAGGTCGCGAGCGACGGCACGATCAAGTGGCTGTTCGACGTCGGCGCCGGCGATGCGGTCGAGACCGTCTTCATTCCCGAGACGAGCCGCGGCACGCTCTGCATCTCGTCGCAGGCCGGATGCGCGGTCAACTGTCGTTTCTGCGCCACCGGCCACCAGGGCTTCAGCCGCAACCTGACGACGGCCGAGATCGTCGCCCAGCTGTGGCATGCCGAATTCGCGCTGCGCCGCCGGCTCGGCGGGCCCGCGGACGAGCGCGTCATCAGCAACGTCGTGATGATGGGCATGGGAGAGCCGCTGCAGAACTACGGCGCGCTCGTGCCGGCGCTGAAGACGATGCTCGACGACCACGGCTACGGCCTCTCGCGTCGCCGCGTCACGGTGTCGACCTCGGGTGTCGTGCCGATGATCGATCGGCTGCGCGACGACTGCCCGGTCGCGCTGGCAGTCTCGCTGCACGCGCCCGACGACGCGCTGCGCGACGAGCTCGTGCCGCTGAACCGCAAGTACCCGATCGCCGAGCTGCTCGCATCGGCGCGCCGCTATCTCGAGCGCGCGCCGCGCGACTTCATCACCATCGAATACTGCATGCTCGACGGCGTCAACGATTCGCCGGCGCAGGCCGAGGCGCTGCGCGCGCTGCTGCAGGGCGACGGCTCCGCCGCAACTCCCGGCCTGCCGTGCACGGTCAACCTCATTCCGTTCAATCCGTTCGCCGCGTCGGGCCTGCTGCGATCTCCCGCCGATCGCGTCGCCGCCTTCGCCGCCGTGCTGCACGGCGCCGGCATCGTCACGACGGTCCGCAAGACTCGCGGCGACGACATCGCGGCCGCCTGCGGCCAGCTCGCCGGCGAGGTCCAGGACCGCACGCGCGTCGCCGAGCGTCGCGAGCGCACGGCGGCGGTGCCGATGGCTGCGCCCGTGTCGCGGCGCCACGGCGTGCCATCCGGCCCGGAGCCTCGCGCTTGAACGCCGCGACGTTCGCAGTGCGGTGGGCGCGCACCGTGGCCCTGGCCGTCCCGTTGGTCGCGGCGCTCGTCGCCTGCACGACGACGACGCAGCGCCAGTTACCGTCGCCGTCGAACGACACGCCTGATCGCGTCACGGCGTCCGACGAGCCCGAGGGGCTCAAGCGTTCGCGCGCACGCATGGATCTCGCCTCGGCCTATTTCAGCCGCGGCCAGATGACGACCGCGCTCGACCAGGTCAAGCTCGCCATCGCCGCCGACCCGCAGTACGGCGAGGCCTACAACCTGCGCGGCCTCATCTACGCCAATCTCGGTGACCAGAACCTGGCCGAGGAGAGCTTCAAGCGCGCGCTGCAGATCAATCCGCGTGACGCCGACACGATGCACAACTACGGCTGGTACCTGTGCCAGCAGAAGCGGTTCGCCGAGTCGGGAGCGTTCTTCGCCCAGGCACTCGCCGTGCCTCAGTACCGCGGCACGCCGCGCACGCTGGTCGCGCAGGGTATCTGCCAGGCGGGCGCCGGGCAGCTCGCGGAGTCGGAGGCCACGCTCACGCGCGCCTACGAGCTCGACCCGTCCAGCCCGTTCACGGCCACCAATCTGTCCGAAGTGCTCTACCGGCGCGGCGAGTTCGAGCGGGCGCGCTTCTACGTGCGTCGCGTCAATGCCATGCCCGACGTGGCCAACGCGCAGACGCTCTGGCTCGCGGCGCGGATCGAGAACAAGCTCGGCAACCGCCAGGGCGCCAGCGACTTCGGCATCCAGCTGCGCAATCGCTTTCCCGATTCGCGCGAGGCGTCGCTGTTCGCACGGAGCGCCTTCGATGAGTGAGGCCGCAGGCCCGGCGACGGTGCCCGGCGCGCCGACGCCGGGCCGGCTGCTGCGCGAAGCGCGCGAGAAGCAGGGACTCCACATTGCCGCGCTAGCCGCGTCGATCAAGGTGTCGCCCAAGAAGCTCGAGATGCTCGAGGCCGATCGCTTCGACGCCTTGCCCGACGCGACCTTCACGCGCGCGCTCGCCCAGACCGTGTGCCGTGCGCTCAAGATCGACGCGACCACGATCCTGGCACTGCTGCCGCCGCCCTCGGGGTACCGGCTCGAGCAGGTCGGCGCCGGCCTGAACGCGCCGTTCCGCGACCGTCCGGGTGCGCTCGTCCATCGGGAAGGCTCTGCCTTGTCGCTCGGACCCTGGTTCTGGATCACGGGCCTGGTCGTGCTGGCGGCGGCGGGCGTCTTCTTCGTTCCTCCCGGGACGATCAGGATGCCGCAGTGGGCCGGGCGCACCGTCGCCCCGGCGGCGAGCGATCCGGCCGTCGTCTCGTCGGAGTCGGCCGCGCTCCCGGGCGAGTCGATCGCCGCCGGCGGCGTGCCGACAGCGGCGTCGGCGCCCTCGGGGCAAGCGTCTCAAGCGGTCCTCGCCGCATCGGCGTCGGTGCCGGTCGTTGTCCCGCCGCCGGCCCCGGCGGCGTCCGCTCCGACGCCGGTCGCGATGGCCGACGATGCGTCGGTGCAGAACGGCGCGCTGCAGGTGCGCGCCTCCGCCGAGTCGTGGGTCGAGATCACCGACGGCCGCGGCCGGCCGCTCGTCGCGCGCCTCGTCAAGCCGGGCGAGGTCCTCGGCGTCGACGGCGAAGCGCCGTTTCGCCTGCGCATCGGCAACGCCCAGGGAACCCAGGTCAGCTTTCGCGGTCAGCCGATGGAGCTCGCGGCGTACACCCGCGACAACGTCGCCCGTTTCGAGTTGAAATAGCGGCGCCCACGATCCGTCTCGAATTGCCCGCCATGCTCGACGCCCGCCCCGACGCCCTCGACGACTTCATCGAACCGGCCCGTCCCGCGCCGCGCCGCTCGCGCCAGGCGAGCGTGCGCTGGGGCGCGCGCGTGGTCACCGTCGGCGGCGATGCGCCGGTGCGCGTGCAGGCGATGACCAACACCGACACGGTCGACGCCATCGGCACGGCGATCCAGGTCAAGGAGCTCGCCATCGCCGGATCGGAGATGGTCCGGATCACGGTCAACACGCCCGAAGCCGCCGCAGCTGTGCCTTACATCCGCGAGCAGCTCGACCGGATGGGCATCGACGTGCCGCTGATCGGCGACTTCCACTACAACGGCCACCGCCTGCTCACCGACTATCCCGCGTGCGCCGAGGCGCTCTCAAAGTACCGGATCAACCCGGGCAACGTCGGCAAGGGCGACAAGCACGACCGCCAGTTCGCGCAGATGGTCGAGGCCGCGGCGCGCTACGACAAGGCGGTGCGCATCGGCGTCAACTGGGGCAGCCTCGACCAGGAGCTGCTCACGCAGATGATGGACGAGAACGCGCTGCTCGCCGAGCCGCACGAGCCGCGGCAGATCATGTACCGCGCGATCATCGCCTCGGCGATCGGCTCAGCGCGCCTGGCCGAGAGGATCGGCCTCGCGCCCGAGCAGATCATCCTGTCGTGCAAGATGTCCGGCGTGCAGGACCTGGTGAGCGTCTACCGCGCGCTCGCGAAGCGCTGCGACTATCCGCTGCACCTCGGCCTCACCGAAGCCGGCATGGGCACGAAGGGCACGGTTGCGTCCACCGCGGCGCTCGCGCTCCTGCTCGAAGAAGGCATCGGCGACACGATCCGCGTCTCGCTGACGCCGCAGCCCGGCGAGGCGCGCACGCAGGAAGTCGTCGTCGCGCTCGAGATCCTGCAGTCGCTCGGCCTGCGCTCGTTCAACCCGAGCGTCACCGCCTGTCCCGGCTGCGGCCGGACGACGAGCACCACGTTCCAGGAACTCGCCAAGGAGATCGACGATTACCTGCGCGCGCAGATGCCGGTCTGGAAGGCGCGATATCCCGGCGTCGAGACGATGAAGGTCGCGGTGATGGGCTGCATCGTCAACGGCCCGGGCGAGAGCAAGCACGCCGACATCGGCATCAGCCTGCCCGGCACCGGCGAGGCGCCGGCGGCGCCGGTGTTCATCGACGGCGAGAAGGCGCTGACGCTGCGCGGCGACAACATCGCGGCCGAGTTCCATGCGCTCGTCGAGCGATACATCGAGAAGCGCTTCGGCACCGCTACCGTCGCGTGACGGTGGCGCGCGAAGCAACGAGGCGAGTGCGCCGATGAGCGAAAGCCTGCGCGCCGTCAAGGGCATGAACGACATCCTGCCGCCGGAATCGGCGCGCTGGGAGTGGTTCGAGGCCAAGGTGCGTGAGCTGATGCGGCGTCACGCCTACGTCAACGTGCGCACGCCGGTCGTCGAGGCGACGGCGCTCTTCGTGCGTGGCATCGGCGAGGCGACCGACATCGTCGAGAAGGAGATGTATTCCTTCGAGGACAGGATGAATGGCGACCGCCTCACGCTGCGGCCCGAGGCGACGGCCGGCATCGTGCGCGCGATGATCGAGCACAACGCGCTCTACAACGGGCCCTTGCGTCTGTGGAGCGAGGTCGTGCTGTTTCGCCACGAGCGGCCGCAGAAGGGCCGCTATCGCCAGTTCCACCAGATCGACGTCGAGGCGCTCGGCTTCTCGGGCCCCGATGTCGATGCCGAGCAGATCCTGATGTGCCGCGCGCTGCTGCGCGACCTCGGCATGGTCGAGGGACGCGACGTGCGCCTCGAGCTCAACAGCCTCGGCCAGCCGGACGAGCGCGGCACCCACCGCGCCGCGTTGATCGCGCACTTCGAGGGCCACGCCGGCGTGCTCGACGAGGACGCGCGGCGCCGGCTGCACACCAATCCGCTGCGCATCCTCGACAGCAAGAACCCGGAGATGCAGGCCGTCGTCGAGAGCGCGCCGCAGCTGATGAGCTTTCTCGGCGCCGAGTCGCTGGCCCACTTCGACGCCGTCCGCGCGATGCTCGACGCCGCCGGCCTCGCCTACCGCGTCAACCCGCGTTTGGTGCGCGGCCTCGACTACTACAACCTCACCGTGTTCGAGTGGACGACCGATCTCCTCGGCTCGCAGGGCACGGTCTGCGGCGGCGGGCGCTACGACGGCCTGTTCGAGCAGCTCGGCGGCAAGCCGACGCCGGCGGTCGGCTGGGGCATGGGCATCGAGCGCATGCTGCTGCTGCTCGAGGCGATCGGCGTCGCTCCCGCAATGCCGGCGCCGGACGTCTACGCGATCGTCCCCGACGCGCAGTCGCTCGCCGTGGCGATGGCGACCTGCGAGTCGCTCCGCCGGGCCGGCGTCTCGGTCCAGATGCACGCCGGCGGCCGCGATGGACGCGGCAGCATGAAGTCGCAGTTCAAGAAGGCCGATGCCAGCGGTGCCCGCTACGCGCTCATCTTCGGCCCCGACGAAGTCGGGCGCGGCGAGGCATCGGTCAAGGCGCTGCGCGACGCCGCCGCGGCGCAGCGAACGGTCGCCCTCGACGACGTGGCTGCCTGGGCCGCGACCCTCACCGCATAATTCGCGTTTGCCCGCATCACGCCCGCGTCCTCGCGCGGCGCTTCCGAACCCGTCATGGCCACTCATCTCGACCTCGAAGAGCAGGAACAGCTCGAATCGCTGAAGGCGTTCTGGAAGCAGCACGGCAACCTTGTCACCTGGGTGCTGGTCGTCGCTCTGGGAGGCTTCGCGGCCTGGAACGGCTGGGGCATCTACCAGCGCGACCAAGGAGCGAAGGCCGGCGCGATGTTCGACGAGGTCGACCGAGCGGCGCAGGCCTCCGACGCCGACGTGGCGACGCGGATCTTCGCCGACATGAAGTCGCGCTATCCGCGCGCCGCCTTCACGCAGCAGGCCGGCCTCGTCGCCGCGCGCGTGGCGGCCGAGAAGGGCAAGCTCGACGACGCGCAGGCCAGCCTCGCATGGGTCGCCGACAACGCGAGCGAAAGCGAATACCGCGCGATCGCGAGGCTGCGACTGGCGGGCCTGTTGCTCGACGCGAAGAAGTTCGACGAGGCGCTGAAACAGCTCGATGGCATCGACGCCCCCGACTTCGCCGCGCTCGCCGCCGATCGTCGCGGCGACGTTCTGCTGACCCAGGGCAAGAACGAGGAGGCCAAGGCGTCGTACCAGAAGGCCTGGAACGCGATGGATCCGAAGATCGACTACCGCCGCCTGGTCGAGGCCAAGCTGAACATCCTCGGCGCGCAGCCGGCGGCGAGCGCGGCCGAGGCGGCGAAGTGACGCAGGCCGGGTCGGTCCGGAACGCGTCGCACTCGATGTCACGCGCGGCCGGCGCCGTGCTGGCGGCGCTGGCGCTGTCGCTGTCCGCAGGCTGTTCGACGCTCGATTCGGCCTACAACTCGACGTTCGGCAAGCTTTTCGGATCGGACAAGCCCAAGGCCAAGGAACTGGAGCCGATCGCGGCGCCGATCGCGGTGCGCCTGGCCTGGAGCCAGAACATCGGCGCGGTCCAGTTCCCCCTGACGGTCGCTGTCAACGGCAACGCCTTGACGCTGGCGGCGAGCGACGGCAACGTCATGTCGCTCGAGGCCGACAGCGGCAAGACGCTCTGGCGCGTCGACGTCGGCGCCAAGATCTCGGCCGGCGTCGGCAGCGACGGCAAGGTCGCCGCCGTGGTCACGCGTGGCGGCGAGCTGGTCGCCGTCGAGGCCGGACGCGTCAAGTGGCGCAAGGCGCTGGGCGTGCGCGTCGCGACTGCGCCGCTGGTCGCCGGCGGCCGCGTCTTCGTGCTCGGCGTCGACCGCGCGATCCAGGCGTTCGATGCCAACGACGGCGTCAAGCTCTGGCAGGTCGCGCGGCCCGGCGATCCGCTGACGCTGTCGCAGACCGGCGTCATCGCCGCCTTCAAGAACACGCTTGTCGCGGGGCAGGGGCCGCGCCTGGCCGGCTTCGATCCGGTCGGACCGTCGCTGCGCTGGGAAGTGCCGCTCGGCTCGCCGCGCGGCGCCAACGAGGTCGAGCGTCTCGCCGACCTCGTCGGACCGGTCGTGCGTACCGGCGACCTGGTCTGCGCGCGCTCGTTCCAGGCGGCGATCGGCTGCGTCGACGCCCAGCTCGGCACGGTCGCGTGGACGAAGGCGATCGGCGGCACCGACGCGATCAGCGGCGACGCCGAAATGCTGTTCGGCGCCGACGCCTCCGATCGCCTGAGCGCCTTTCGCACCGCCACCGGCGACGTCGCATGGACGTCGGAAGCGCTGGTGTTCCGCCGCCTCGGCCCGCCCGCGGTCGTCGCCCAGTCGGTGGTCTTCGGCGATGCCACCGGCACGCTGCACTGGTTGTCGCGCGCCAAGGGCGAGTCGCAGGCGCGGGTGTCGACGGATGGCAGCGCGATCACGGTGCCGCCGGTCAGCGTCGGCGGGCTGCTCGTCGTCGTGACGCGATCGGGCGGCGTCTTCGCGTTCCGTCCGTCCTGAGAGTTGCCCGTGGATAGCTCTCAGGCGATGACGGGATGAAACCCGTGATCGCTCTGGTCGGCCGGCCCAACGTCGGCAAGTCGACCCTCTTCAATCGCCTGACCAAGACGCGCGACGCGATCGTCGCCGACTTCGCCGGCCTGACGCGCGACCGCCACTATGGCGACGCCGTCGTCGGCGGGCACGAGTTCATCGTCGTCGACACCGGCGGCTTCGAGCCGGAGAACCCGACCGGCATCGTCAAGGAGATGGCGCGCCAGGCCGAGCAGGCGGTGGCCGAGGCCGATGCCGTCGTGTTCGTCGTCGACGTTCGCGCCGGCATCTCGGCCCACGACCACGACATCGCGCGCTACCTGCGCACCGCGAGCAAGCGCGTCATCGTCGCTGCCAACAAGGCCGAAGGCATGCCGGAGTCGCCGCTGCTCGGCGAGATCTACGAGCTCGGCCTCGGCACGCCGCATCCGATCTCGGCGGCACACGGGCAAGGCGTCGTCTCGCTCGCCGAGGCGGCTCTGGAAGCGGCGTTCGGTCATCCGCTGGCCGATGCGACCGAGGACGACGAGCCATTCAGCTCCGAGCAGATCGACGCCGACGCGCCGATCCGCCTGGCCGTCGCGGGCCGGCCCAACGTCGGCAAGTCGACGCTCATCAACGCCTGGCTCGGCGAGGAGCGGCTCGTCGCCTTCGACCAGCCGGGCACGACGCGCGACGCGATCGTCGTGCCGTTCGAGCGCGGCGGAAAGCGATTCGACCTGATCGACACTGCCGGCCTGCGCCGCAAGGGCAAGGTCTTCGAGGCGGTCGAGAAGTTCTCGGTCGTCAAGACGCTGCAGGCGATCGCCGAGGCCAACGTCGTGCTGCTGTTGCTCGATGCGACCCAGGGCGTCACCGACCAGGACGCGCACATCGCCGGCTACATCCTCGAGAGCGGCCGGGCGGTCGTCGTCGCGGTGAACAAGTGGGACGCGGTCGACGCCTACCAGAAGGAGACGCTGCAGCGCTCGATCGAGCAGCGGCTGCCGTTCCTGAAGTTCGCGCCGGTGCTCAACATCTCGGCGAAGAAGCGCCAGGGATTCGGCCCGGTCTGGACCGCGATCGCCGACGCCCACGCGTCGTCGACGCGCAAGATGCCGACGCCGGTGCTGACCCGCCTGCTCCAGGAAGCCGTGCTGCACCAGACGCCGAAACGTGCCGGCGCGTTCCGCCCGAAGCTGCGCTACGCGCACCAGGGCGGAATGAATCCGCCGGTGATCATCATCCATGGCAACTCGCTCGAGCACGTCACCGATGCCTACAAGCGCTTCCTCGAAGGGCGCTTCCGCGCCCACTTCAAGCTCACCGGCACACCGCTGCGCATCGAGATGCGCTCCTCCAAGAATCCGTTCGTGGAGAAGGGCCGGTGACGCATGGCCTTACGGCGCGTCCGCTGGAAATCCCTGTGTTAACGTTTCTCGCTTCAGAACACATCACGGAGATTGAACGTGAGCAACAAAGGGCAGCTCTTACAAGACCCCTTCCTGAACCTGCTCCGCAAGGAGCACGTTCCGGTGTCGATCTATCTCGTCAACGGGATCAAGCTGCAGGGCCACATCGAGTCGTTCGACCAGTATGTCGTCCTGCTGCGCAACACCGTCACGCAGATGGTCTACAAGCACGCGATCTCGACTGTCGTTCCCGGACGTGCGGTGAATTTCCAGACCGCGCCCGAATCCGACGACCAGCCTTGACGCCCGTGTCGGGTTCGGGGCAGTGCCGTTGAGCGCTGCCCGTCAGGTCGAGGGCGACGCGCCGGCGCGAGCGATCCTCGTCGGCGTCGACTTCGGCGGCAAGCGTGGCTTCGACGACTCGCTCGACGAGCTGGCGCTCCTGGCCGAATCGGCGGGTGACATCGCCGTTGCGCGCGTCGTCGCGCGGCGCAAGGCGCCGGATGCGGCGTTCTTCGTCGGCTCGGGCAAGGCCGACGAGCTGAAGGAACTGGTCCAGCTGCACCAGGCCGAAGCGGTGATCTTCGACCAGGCACTGTCGCCGGCGCAGCAACGCAATCTCGAGCGCCATCTCGGCGTCGCCGTCGCCGACCGGACCATGCTGATCCTGGAGATCTTCGGGGCGAGGGCCCAAAGCCACGAAGGCAAGCTGCAGGTCGAGCTGGCGCGTCTGCAATACCTGTCGACGCGGCTCGTGCGACGCTGGAGCCACCTCGAACGCCAGCGCGGCGGTATCGGCAACCGCGGCGGCCCGGGCGAAGCGCAGATCGAGCTCGACCGGCGCATGATCGGCGAGCGCATCAAGAGCATCAAGAAGCAGCTCGAGAAGGTCAAGCGCCAGCGCAGCACGCAACGCCGTGCGCGCGAGCGCAACGCGACGTTCCGCGTCTCGCTCGTCGGCTACACCAATGCCGGCAAGTCGACGCTCTTCAATGCGCTCGTCAATGCCGAGGCCTATGCCGCCGACCAGCTGTTCGCGACGCTCGACACGACGACGCGCCAGCTCCACCTCGACGGCATCGCCCGCTCGGTCGCGCTCTCCGACACGGTCGGCTTCATCCGCGACCTGCCGCACACGCTGATCGAGGCGTTCCAGGCGACGCTGCAGGAAGCGGCCGACGCCGACCTGCTGCTGCATGTCGTCGATGGCGCGAGTCCCGAGCTGCAGGCGCAGATGGCCGAGGTCCAGCGCGTGCTGGCGGAGATCGGGGCCGGCGAGGTGCCGCAAGTCGTGATCTTCAACAAGCTCGACCGCATGGGCGAGACCGAGCGGCCGCGCGATCTGCTCGACGCGATCGAGCTGCCATCGGGCGAGCGCGTCACGCGCGTGTTCGTGAGCGCGCGGACGGGCGAAGGCCTCGATCTTCTCCGCACCCGGATCGCCGAAGCGACGACGGTTCGGGCCGAAGTCGGCTTGAATGCCGACGACGAGCCCTCACCTGGGCAACTGGTCGAGCCGGCGACCGGCAACGACGAGGCCGGGGCCGACGAGACAGTGCGGACGGGCACCTATCATTCCCACGCCTGAGCCTGCACCTGCCTCTGTCCATCGTCACCGTCATCACCGCGACTCCTCCATGACCTCACCTTCCCACACGGAAGAATCACAGCCGATCCAGCGCTGGGCAACTGCCGGCAAAGCCGGTGGCGCGTGGCTCGCTGCGGCTGTGCGCCG